>NZ_JAOAOI010000030.1:0-1898 GCF_025209835.1 Mycoplasma sp. HS2188
TCACGTGTGAGCGCGCATTATGCGTGCACGTGTGCGAGGAGTTGAGAAAGGATAGTTATGGCAAAAAATAAATATGGCGTTGTTTATTATCGACTTCGGGGTTCGAAAAATAGTTATTCTAAATCGATTAATCGCTGCAAAGTATGAAAAAAGGTATTAGAAGTCATTGATTATGAGCAAAAAAGAGGACATTGAGATAAAATTATAGTAGAGCAAACAAAAGTGATTAAAGTTGTGAAGGTAGTTAGAGATGATGAAAAAAAAGATTAAATGATTATTAAGTGGTGCTGGACTTAGCGTGGTGCCAGTGATGACTAGTTCGTGCATTTGAAGTCATTATGATGAACCAATTCCAAAACCTGATGAGTCGAAAAAAACGCAGACAATTGCGATAAGAGAAAAAAACAAAGATGATGCTGATGAAAAACATAACGAAGTTGAAGTCAGAGATGTTAGACAATTTAGTTATAACGGAATGACATTTAATGTTGCACCAGAAGATACATATGATGCTAATAAGAGATATTATGCTGATATGGTTTTAGAAAATGATGCGAGCGAGTTTAAGAAGTTTTTAAATAGCTATGGTGATTATTGAATTAATAATTTAAACGAGTATGATTTTCCGACTCTGGTTGATGTTAGTCGTTATGTGCGAAGCTTGGTTGTGAAGAAAGGTGATGGAATTAAATATTCTAGTGCTGATGAGCGAAATATTAGTGCGAAAGAATATAATGCTTTAATTACGAAATTGTTGGAAATACTTGATGTTAGTGGGGACTTTGATTTTAAAAAAGAAGAAAATAGAGAACAAAAAATTAGTTATGTTTTAAATAAAGATAATGCAATTGATATTCTTAACGATTGATTAATTACTGATAGAGCAAGTCTGTTTTCAAAACATTATAATGATTGATTAAAGATTATGGGTGATAATGTTTCATTTGGACGAAAAAAAATTGAGTTTGGTGACCCTTATTGATATGAAATATCGCCTAAGGATGCAGATGCCAAAGTCAAAAACATTAATGGTAAGAAAAAGAAAGTTCCTTCGGCTGTTTGAAAATTAAATCGTGATATTTATTTGAGAAATATGTTTGATAATGAGATGTTTTTATCAAGAGCATTTTATGAGAAAACATTAGCTGAGAATGAATCGCTTTATAATGATTGAATTGATTGATTGTATTTGAATGATTCCAGTGTGCTGGCAATGCAGGTACCACAATATAGGTTATTAGTGGCTTATTTAAGATTAATGAAAAAATTAACTGATAGTATTAATTTTGTTGCTGTGGATGATGAAGCAGAGAATGCGAAAAAAATTAAGGAAAATGGTTCGATTGTCGATAAGAATAAGAATTTAGAGTTAAATATATTAGATAGTGGAACTTACGCTTTAATTGAAAAATACGAGAAGGCATTATTAGATTATTTAGCGTTGGAACACGCAATGGGTTTTATGGGTCGTGAGGATCATAATCCTAATTTACAACTTTTTGGTGGTGGAACTAATTACGGTTATAAGGTCGATTATAGAGACACTTATAAATGAGCTAAAAAGCAATATGAAGAGTTTGTGTTGCCGTTAAAAGTTGGTTTAGGTAATGCGACCTGAGCATCATCATCATCATCATCATCATATAATGAAAGATTTAATAATCCTCAAACAATTGAGAAATATAAATTAATTTGAGCAGATATTAAGGAAATTGATGGAGTTGATAGACCACAATTAATTACGATTGAGTTAGCACAAGAGAGATTAGGCAAGATTATTAATTTATTTAATGATAAATTTGGTTGAAAATATAAAAGATAGGAGTAGGATGCCAGAGAAAAAGCATGTGGTTTATGACCACGAAGAATATATGAGATGTTTGAAAGAGGACATCGCC
>NZ_JAOAOI010000031.1:0-1847 GCF_025209835.1 Mycoplasma sp. HS2188
CACTAAGTTTTTTTAAGAAAAATAAGCAAATAGCTGACCTATTTTTCTTCCTTTTATTAGACCTATTTCCACCTATAAAATTACTATGAATAATAGCTTCACGACACCTTAATTTTTCGCCATATTTACGGCCTTGAAAATTGATAAATAAATCATCAATTTCTAAATGAATTTTGCTGTTTTTTTGACCTGCTAAAATAGCTTCATTTTTACTAATTTCTAGTTTATTTTTTGCCCTAATTTGTTCGTCAATTTTAAAGCGTTTTTTAAGATAAAACAGATGTTGTTTCGATGGTTGTTTTGCCACTACTTCAGTTGGTAATTTTGTATTATTAAGGTCTGCTAATATGCAAGCTTTCACCAGCTCAAAATCATATTTACAAATGGCTAAGTTTTTTAAAATTTTATCGTGATAATATAATTCTCTTTTCATCACACCTTTATCACTAAACTCATACATTGTAATATTTAACTCAAACTCACCACCTAATGTAATTCAGCGTTTTTTAAGCCTTCTGGCGATTCTAAAATGTTTATGTGTAATAAATCTAGTCTTAGTTCTAAACTCGTATTCTAGACGATTTAATTCGTCTGCTTTCGCTGCATATAAACTTCTTAAATTACTTAAATTGTCAAAAATGTTAATTTCGTATTGCATAATAAAATTATAAAAAAACACCGTTTTTAACACGGCGTTATAATGACAATTTAGATTTAACTTCTTCCTTATTTTCAGGTTCAGTTATTTGGTTTAATACTTTAATATAATCATTTTTACTACGATAACCATTATAGTTCTTATACATGTATTCATCTAGATTTTCAGCGTTGCGATAATTCGTTAATTCCTCATCATCCATAACTTTTAAATGTTTAATAAGAGCTCTTAAATGTAAAACAGTAGCTACAGATTCGTTCGTTTGTACTAGATATCTTTTATCGAAGTTTTCGTTCAATGGTAGATCGTTCTCAATTTTAGTAGAAAATAAAACCTCATTAACGGATTTGTACTTTTCATTAATTGATATTCTTTGTATTGTTAAATAATCAGAATCTAATCTATTATTTAATTCATTAATTATGTCTTTTGTGTCTTCGTAGCTTAATTTGTTATCATCGGTAATATCATTTTTTCTGTATATTTTGAAAAATTTTGCGTTATCCATGACTTGTATTGAAGAGGTGTTTATAAATGAAGAAATATCGGAATTTTGAAATTTCACCTTTACCTCGCCAGGAAATTTATTACTATATTCCTTTACACTTCTGCAATTTAAAAAATAAACATCAGTACCACTATAAAATATTAAAAGTGGTCTTATACCATGTCTATATATTTTATTGCCATCTATATCGTGAGAAAAAGTATCTATTTTTCGTTTTTTACTATATTTTGTTCTTGATCATGCATTACGAAACAAGGATCCTCCTTTAAAAATTAATTTATATATTCTTATTATTAATTAAAAAAAATAAAAACATAGATTTATTTATAAAAAAATCCAAAATATATAACAAATATAAAAATAAGATAAAAAAAACCAGCACAATGAGAATTGTGCCCGGAAAAATTTTTTCCTCGTAGTGTCCACTCACTATATATCCCACTTCCAAGTCTCAACTGCGACGATTCCACTTGGCGATTCAGATATATTTTGATAAATATATTATACACATAATATACATAAACCAAATAAAATTATTTAACTTTTTTATTTTGTATGAAATAAAAAACAAAAGTTCCTAGGGTAAATAAAAAACAAAAGTTCCAATTTTTAATAAAGTATTAACGTAATGAAAAAAAGCAATTACGAAATTAACAAGAGATATCAATTGGAGTATATAAA
>NZ_JAOAOI010000032.1:0-1725 GCF_025209835.1 Mycoplasma sp. HS2188
TGTGAAATAAAAAACAAAAGTTCCACTTTTTTCGAATTTGTAAATGGGAACTTTTGTTTTTTATTTGGACTTATATTTTTGATATTATTTACTAGGTTGACTCCTTTTAATTCAACCAAAATTTAATATGTATTAGGAATGGTTAGATAAGACAAGCCATTCTTTTTATTTCTTCGAAAATTTTTTGCATTTCCTTATAGATTTCAATACTAACTTCATAAGTATGTTGCATTAGCGGATTTAAATCGTAGTTTTTTTCTTCTAATTTGTGTATCACGTTATATAAATTAATCGCAAATATTCTGCTGTTTTTGTAGAGTTTATACATAGGTTTTGAAAACATCTCGGTAGATGATATTTTGTACTGTAAGCAAAATTTTTGAAAATCATTTAACTCATCACCTTTTAGTATTAAAGTGTTGAAAATAATGTTGTTGATGCTTATTTTAATTTCGCCTTTACTATCTATCATTATTCGTGCATCATCATCGGGTCAAATTTTCAATTTTTGTCCTTTTTCATTCACTGCAACATAATACTGATTTTGATACTGAAATGTCGAAGCATAAGCTTTTCTTTTAATTTCTAGATAGACTTTGTGTTCGTTTTTCGAAGTGTCGCATGTCCTAAAAATATTTTGTTTATGAGCGTAAAATTTATTGTTTCATTGATGAAAATCATTGATTAAAACTTCCTTGTTTTTATTAAAATCCGTTATTGTTTTAATGCCTAAATTTTTAAAATGGATAGGGAAAAATCGTTGTATTGCGTCGTTAGTGCGCTCAACAAGAGGCTTAAATATAGCTACACTAGAAGATTCAACTTTTATGTTCTTTTTACTCATATTTTCCACAAAAGGTGTGTTTTTCGCTTCATTTCCGTAAAAAGTTCTTCTTTTATCAGTTCTTATTAAGACTGGAAAACCTCATTTCGAAAATAAATCTTCAAGTAAAATCATATAACCTTGATTGGTCTCTTCTTTTTCAGCATGTAAAGCTAATATAATTCCCGTCGCCCGATCAACAGCAACATATATGTGAAACTTGTTATCGCAATTTCATCAATGTTCAGTTGCATCAATTTCAACTATCTCTCCCAGACTCAAATGTGCTCCTTTATTTTTTCTTGAAACAAAAGCGATGTTTTTGTCTAATTCCTTCGAAATTTTATTAATAAACACGATTGTCTTTGAATCATCTTTTTTAGATAAATTTGCTAAGTTTTTCCGTGCTTCTTTTCTCCCGTTTTTACTCATTCCATATGTATAAAATCCACGTGCTTTTAAATTCTTAATCATACTTGCATATGTCATATTGTTCTTAAGTTTTTCGGGCAGTTCATACTGGTAAAAATATCTTAAATTTAGATAAAAATTTAAATATTTATCCTTGTATATTTGCTTTAAAATCGAATAATAGTGTTCGATTATTCAATCGATTTGACTAATGCTAATTTTTCTTGAATATTGGTTTCTTGAATTTTTATGTGTAATTGTTATTTCATTATCATTTGCTAATTGTTTTCTAAGTTTATAAATAGTTTTTGTTGAAATATTTAACGCCAGTGATAATGTTCTGGCTGTTGCTTTTGGATTGTTTTTTATATACTCCAATTGATATCTCTTGTTAATTTCGTAATTGCTTTTTTTCATTACGTTAATACTTTATTAAAAATTGGAACTTTTGTTTTTTATTTACCCTAGGAACTTTTGTTTTTTATTTCATA
>NZ_JAOAOI010000033.1:0-1677 GCF_025209835.1 Mycoplasma sp. HS2188
TGGATGAATATTGATTAATGCCGGTTCTGATTCGGCATCATCATAAGCTTTTTTGATTTCTTTAAATCTTTCACATGCTTTTTGCAATAAATCAAAGTCACTAATTTCTTCTAAAAATTTATCGACCTTAAAATCATTTCGTTTTGCTTCAGTTTTAATTAACTTAATTGAGTCAGTTTGCAATTCTTTTTCAGTGATTACTACTTGATTTTGTGTTCTTGGCGGAGTAGCGGTCATTTTAATAATGTATTGTGCAGCTTTTTGCACCAAAGCTTCAAAATGCTTCTCATTTTGTTGATCTTTATTTTTAAAATCGCTTCTATCAATGTCAACAAAATTGTTTTTAACTTCACCCCCGTGGTGTGATTCATCTCTTATGTAGATTAATTTATAACCTTCACTTTTAATTTCTTGAATAAAGTTTTCTAGATAATTATATTCAGTAAGGATTCTGCCTTTACCAAAAGTTGAAGCTCCAAAAATCATCACTTTATTTTGTTCTAAAACTAATTGTGGTTCGTAGTCTTTATTTTTAGTTTTATTAACACTGGGCGATTCAATTCTTTCAATATTTCTAATTGAATATAAAACATGTTTATATTCGTTTAAATTTTGTTCCATTTGTTTAGGCAATTCGCCAGAAGACAAAGTTGCTATAATGAAGAATAATTTTTGCTTGTGTCCGTGTAATTTAATTAAACGATCAATCACATTAGCGATCATAAATGTTTTACCACTACCGGTAGGTGCTTTAAAATAAACAGATGACTTATTATCCAAATCGCATTTTTCAACTAATTCATTAACCGCTCTAGCTTGCACATCAGATAAATTAATTGTTGTCATTTTGTTTTTCCTTATCATTATCAAGCGGTTTTAGAGACATTAAATCATAATACAGATGCTTTTCAAATTTTGTCGATGTTGTAATTCCATTATCTTGTAATTCTTTAATTAAGGTTTGCTTAATCAATTCATTATTAACATTGTCATTAAAAAGTTGTGTATCAAAATATTCAATGCTAAAAACATTAAGATTTTGTTTATAAGGCTCATTTTTTTCTAGTCATTTGAATGTTTCTTCTTTTGTTCCCCTACCATTATTTATTCTGTAAAGTCTTTCGTAAGTCACATCGTGTGCGATGTTATTTTCGTTATTAGTAACAAGGGTAAAAGTTCTGTTTCCGCCATCTTCTCTATTTAATTCCATAACGGCATGGCCTGTTGTACCAGAACCGGCGAAGAAATCAAGAACACGTGCGTTTTTGTTGTCATATACATGCATTCTAATTAAATATTTAATTAATGAAACGGGTTTTGGAAAATTAAAACTCTTATCCATTAAAATATTAAATAATTCAGTGCTACCTGTAATATTAAAACCTACATTATCTTTTGGCTGTATTGATTTTCTCGGTATTACTATTTCACCTGCGTTGTCTTTCATATAACGTAATCTTAAAAGCGATGTTTTAGATATTATTTTAGTGTTCTTTAGTAATTCAATATTTAAGTTTTCTTGACTTCATTTTCATTTTGATGAAATTTCTAGAGGGATATAAAACAAAGTAGGTAGAAATACCTATTTTTCATTTTTACCTTAGGGGTTTTTGGAAAAGTACTAGAAATAGTCGTTTTAAGGAGCCTGTATGCTGTATAAAATTTGAAATAAATCCC
>NZ_JAOAOI010000034.1:0-1492 GCF_025209835.1 Mycoplasma sp. HS2188
TTCTGGCGATTCTAAAATGTTTATGTGTAATAAATCTAGTCTTAGTTCTAAACTCGTATTCTAGACGATTTAATTCGTCTGCTTTCGCTGCATATAAACTTCTTAAATTACTTAAATTGTCAAAAATATTAATTTCGTATTGCATAATAAAATTATAAAAAAACACCGTTTTTAACACGGCGTTATAATGACAATTTAGATTTAACTTCTTCTTTATTTTCAGGTTCAGATATTTGGTTTAATACTTTAATATAATCATTTTTACTACGATAACCATTATAGTTCTTATACATGTATTCATCTACATTTTCAGCGTTGCGATAATTCGTTAATTCCTCATCATCCATAACTTTTAAATGTTTAATAAGAGCTCTTAAATGAAAAACAGTAGCTACAGATTCGTTTGTTTGTACCAGATATCTTTTATCGAAGTTTTCGTTCAAAGGCATATCATTTTTAATTTTGGTAGAAAATAAAACCTCATTAACGGATTTGAATTTTTCATTAACACTAATTCTCTGTATAGTTAAATGATCTGATTCCAAACTCTTATTCAATCCATCTATTACATTTTTTGTGTCTTTATCATTTAATTGATAAACAGGATTATGTTGATTATTTTTATAAAATTTGAAAAATTCTTCGCTTTTCATAACATGTATTGAAGAAGTATTTATATAAGATTTTTCAATGCTTCCGTTAAATCTAACTAATATTTCTCCCTTATGTTTTTTTCTACTATCATATCCTGTTCTTGCGTTGAGAAAATAAATATCGTTTGCACTATAAAATATAAGTAATGGCCTAATGTCTCTTCTTCCTCCGTGGGCTAAAATCTTAATACCATTTATGTCGTGCGAAAATGTATCTACTCTTTTTCTGATAGCAAAATTTGTTCTATCTCATGCTTTTGAAAACACAAAACCCTCCTTCAATTGATAAATTTATTACCTAATTCTTATTATCAATTAAAAAAAATAAAAACATAGCTTTATTTATAAATACTTACAAAATATTATAGTAATACAAAAAAAACTTATTTATTTTTTTGTATTAAAAATAAAAAAAGCGACACAACCAGGAGTTGTGCCTGAAAAATAAATTTTCTCCGCTTGCCTGCTCACAACATATCCCACTTCCAAGTCTCAACTGCGGCTGATTCCACTTGGCGATTCAGATATATTTTGATAACTATATTATACACATAATATACATAAACCAAATAAAATTATTTAACTTTTTTATGTCATGTAAGAAACAAAAATGTCCTCGTAGTATAAGAAACAAAAAAAGCCTTTTTGATAATATTTTATTGTGATTTAAATGACAATGATATTTATGAAAATTACCAAGTACAAAACCAAAGAAAAATTAGATAAATATGATTACAAAACAAAATTAAAAAATAAATTAATTGCATTGCAAAATTACTTAAAAAATACAAAATGGTCGCTAAAAAAGATAGCAGAAGTTATTAAAATTTCGTACTCGG
>NZ_JAOAOI010000035.1:0-1379 GCF_025209835.1 Mycoplasma sp. HS2188
CAAAAATGTTAATTGGCAATATGTTAAATCAAGATCAGTACGACTATCATTTTAGTGATATCACTTATGATGAAAACGAAAATGTAACATTCCGTGTAAGAGCGACTTACAAATTAGAGCCAAAAGATAGTTTTGAACGTGAGATAAAAATCCCTGCATCTAAATTTTTAGCCCAAAAAACACACGAGGAAAACTTAGCTAATGATTACAAAAAATTAAGCGATGAAGTTGCCCAATGAATTAATGACAATTTAGGTCCTGAAAAATACTCGCGCGACATTAAAAAACCACTAGAAAAAGTTAAAAAAGAAACAGATAGCCAAGCCTTACCAAACAAAGCTAACCCACCAGCCGAAAAAACAATTATTGCAGCACGTAACGAATTACAAAAAGCATTTGACAAAGCAAAAGTTGACAAAGCAATTTTTGATCTTGAAGAAAAGCAAGCTGAATTAAAATACTATGACATTAATCATTTAGAAAATAACCCTAATGCACGTCGTGTTATAAAACATGCATTAGATAATTTTTCTCGTTCAAACATTTCGCCTGAAGAAGTTGAAAACGTCCCAACATACAAAAAATTTATCCAAAAATTAGATGATGCTTTAACAACAGCTAAACAAATCCAAGCTGCTAAAGAAAAATATGATGAAGAATTAAAAAATAAATTCCAACCAGAACACTTTGGTATTGATAACGAAACAAAAGACGAATACGAAAACGCAGTTCAAAAGATAGTTAACGACTTAAATGAAGCTCAACAACAAGAACTAACTCCAGAGCAAGCAATTGAAAAATACGAACAAGCCCAACAAGCTCTTAACGATTTAAAAACACGTTTCAATGACAGACGTCAAAGTGCAATCGATGAATACGAACAAGCACTTAATGATTTAAATACTTCAAAAGAGGCTCTTCATGGCATTGATAGATATGCAAAATTGGAAAAAGATATTGAAGATTTGATTAATGCTAAAAATATAAACGTTGATAAAGATAACAATTATGCCAACACCACTATTGCCAATATAGTTGCTCAAACTAGAGCACTAAATGAATTTAATAGTAGCATTCCGGCAGCAAAAGAGGCACTAGATAAAGCCAGTGAAAACTACGAGCAAGCTTTAGAACGTGTAAACAATCTTAAAAATGATCCAAAATATGCTGAGTTTAAAGATGAACTAGAGACAAAAATTAAAGAACAAACAGATGCTATTGCCAAAAATATTACTGATAAAACCATCGATGTAGAAAAATACAACAATGCAGCAGCTGCAATGCAAGCAATTTTGATTAAAGGGGCCAAAGATCGTTTTGACGCTTTAAAAAGCGAAACAAACAAAATTATCAACTCTCCTGTAAAAGATTTTGATTCT
>NZ_JAOAOI010000036.1:0-1364 GCF_025209835.1 Mycoplasma sp. HS2188
AATTTCGTATTGCATAATAAAATTATAAAAAAACACCGTTTTTAACACGGCGTTATAATGACAATTTAGATTTAACTTCTTCTTTATTTTCAGGTTCAGATATTTGGTTTAATACTTTAATATAATCGTTTTTACTACGATAACCATTATAGTTCTTATACATGTATTCATCTACATTTTCAGCGTTGCGATAATTCGTTAATTCCTCATCATCCATAACTTTTAAATGTTTAATAAGAGCTCTTAAATGTAAAACAGTAGCTACGGCCTCGTTTGTTTGCACTAAGTAATTTTCATTAAAGCTTTTGTTTAAAGGTAGGTCATTTTTAATTTTGGTGGAAAATAAAACCTCACTAACGGATTCGTATTTATCGTTAATGCTGATTCTCTGTATAGTTGATCCGATTCCAAACTATCATTTAAAGCATTTATTACATTTTTTGCATCTTTATTATTCAACTGATAGACAGGATTAAATTGATCATTTTTATAAATTTTAAAAAATTCTTTACTATTCATCACTTGTATAGAAGAGGTGTCGATAAACGACTCTTTTAATTTTTCGCTAAATTTAGCTTTTACCTCACCTTTGATTTTGTTATTATGTTGTTTTACTGATCTGGAATTTAAAAAATATACCTCATTTCCATTATAAAACACCACTAATGGTCTTATATCCCTTCTATTATGATATGCCAGTATTTTTTTACCCATAATATTGTGTGAAAAAGTCTGCACTTTATTTTTTTGAGCATACTTTTTTCTGTTTCATGCTATTCAAGACATATAACCTCCTTATTTAATTATAAAAAAAAGCAGTGCAATTATTTTTGCACCCGAAAATATTTTTTCTTCTCTTGTCCACTCACTATATATCCCACTTCCAAGTCTCAACTGCGACGATTCCACTTGGCGATTCAGATATATTTTGATAACTATATTATACACATAATATACATAAACCAAATAAAATTATTTAACTTTTTTATTTAGATATCTAACCTTTATAAATCAGCCAATAATACCACCAATCAAAACAATTCCCACGCCTAATGGTACTAAAATCGTTAAAAGCAGATTTTGTTTAGATTTTGCTCTTTTAATTTCTTCTGCATCTTTAACAGGCACAGGTTCAACAGGTTTTACCTTATCTAAATTATCAATGATATCTAAACTAGTAATATTTTTAATGTAAAAACTACCTTTATTTTTCGAGACATTTTCTACTGGATAAATAAATAATATATCTTCTAATTCTACATTTTTTTGGGAAGTGATATTTCTTACAAGTTTATCTATTTCTTCGAAATTAAATTGATAGTCTATTTTATATTCTAATTTATATTTCTGATATAGAAAATCAG
>NZ_JAOAOI010000037.1:0-1335 GCF_025209835.1 Mycoplasma sp. HS2188
CAAAAGATTACAATGCTTTAAACACTGCGTTTGAAAACCTAAAAACCCAAGAGCAAGTCAGAAGAGATAAAATCACCGAGAGAAATAATAAAGATTCACAATTCAATATAGCATTAGCTAACTATAGTGATCCAAAATACAACAATATTAAAAACTATTTAAATAGCGCTAAAACAAGTGCTACTCAAGCCTTAAATAATGTGTTAAATAACCCTAATTCAACTACCAGCGAAATTAATAATGCATATGACGCATATACTGGTCAAAATGGATTACAAGGGGCGATTGAAAAAGCAGCGGCTGCTAAAGAATTTAAAGATAAATATGATGCAATTACTGCTCCATTAGCTGAAGATAAATATTCTGCTATTAAAACTGCAATTGATAATATTGCACAAGTAAAAGCGGGTCTAGATGGATTAAACAATATAGCGAACACTAATAAAGATGTATTTGAAACAGGCACAAATAAATTAAATGCTGAAAGTTCTAATATAAATAGTGTAAAAAATGCATTAGACAACTTAATTACAAAAATAAATAACTTGAAATCTCTTGCAAGTCCTACGATAGAAAATACTGATATTACAGCCTTCCATAATTTAGTAAACACTGACCAATTTGCTAATAAATTGAAAGGTCAAGTAACAAACGCTTTATCACCACAGCAATATAGTGCTCCAACAACTACGGCAAGCTCACTGGAAACAGTCAACAGCGAAGCTGTTAGAGAGGTCAACGGCTATGATAGTGCTCTAAGTACAGCAACTAATCAATTTAACAATGAAAATGATGCAGCCGTAAAACAAAAAGCCAAAGCTTTATTCAAAGCTGAATATGATAAAGTAGTTTATGCTTTAAGAAAAAATATTGATGATTTCAAAAATGCAGGTAATAAAACTGCTCTTGAAATTGGTGAAAAAATCAAAAATGAGTATAAAGCCGCTAAAGAAAAATTAGTATTATTAAATAATAATGCTGCTAAATATTTAGCAAAAGCCAAAGCCGAAGTAGCAGTGGAAAAATTACATTTAACTGAAAATAATCCGCAAACTACTTATAATAGTTTTTATAATCAAGGAATTGATCCTAACACAGCTTGATTAAAAGATTACGATTACCAAAATGGAAGTAGTTATATTGGTCTAAATTCAAGATTGCAACATTTAAATCAAACCGGTGGTGCTGTCCAACAATATAATGCAATTGCAGCCGAAGCCACAGGAAAACTAAATCAAAAAATGATCTTGGTTGAAAATAAAATTAAGTCACTGCTGCCAAGTGATATTAAGACCGCTTTAACACAAAAAATTAATCAAATTAAAACTGATAAGA
>NZ_JAOAOI010000038.1:0-1284 GCF_025209835.1 Mycoplasma sp. HS2188
TTTTTGCTAAATATTTATACTCATTCTCTAAATCGATAACATAAACATTTCTATTTTGTGCTAACTCATCAACTATCGATTTTGATTTTGATGATGATTTTCCTGTTCCACTAGTCCCAACAGTCATCCAGTTATAATTAGTTCTCTTTGCGTCTTTTTTATAAAATCTATCGACTATAATCGGCTCACCCGTAGATATAGTTGTACCTAAAATACTAATATTGCCGTCATTATGAAACTCATTTTCGAAGCTTCAACCATATGCAGCATTAAATGATGATATCTGTACTGCTTCTTTTAAATTATTTGTGGTTATCAAACAACTTTGAGCATAAGCTTCAAACTGTCTAAATGGTAATGAAGTTAAATAAATTCTAGCTTTAACAGCTGCGTGATAATTTTTACTCTCAATCATCTTTAATTCTTTTAATGAACTTGCTTTATTAATAATCATAAAATGTGAATCAAATAAATTATTACCATCAATTAATAGTTGGTCTTGTAAATATTCCATAGCTTCTAATTGTAAATTATTAGACTTTCTTTGAAATTTTGAATTAATAACAGCTGAGTTATCAATATTCTTTTTAGCCACACTATCTAATAAATGTGCTTGTGCTTCTGTTGAAATTGCACCTAAATTTCACACAATAACAGAATCATTATTCAATAACTCGCTATTTCATCCATCCTGTAATCTCAATGGCAATTCATTAACTGTCTGAATTGAATAATATAACCCGTCTTTAATAAAGTAATTAGCTTTAAAAACGACATTGTCGGCTCTTAATAACTCATCTAAACTAATCAATTTTGTTTTTGAAGAAGAGTTATCATTTTTATGTTTTTTCGATTTTGATAATAATCATTTTTTAAATCTCAAAATTCAATCATTACTTAAAATTTCTTCTTCATCACGATAATTTCGTCTTAACCCATTAGTTTTTAATTGTTGCTGATCTATATATTTTTTAAGTAATTCCTCATCTAATTCTTTATCGTTTAATCTAGCCAAAAATCTCACTAAATCAGCAGACTTTAATAAACGAGGTTCTAATTCCATCGAGTTCATATACTGATAAACCATATCAATATTTTTTTGTAGTTCTGATATTCTACGCTCATACAATACAACATAATATGTATCAAGCATTATCTCTTTATCTAATGTTTCAAAGTCTAAAAACTTTTCTTCATATAAATTTGTGTAATTTTCAATCACTTCAGCACTTGCATTATTTAGCTTTAAATATTGCATTTTTTGGTCTAAATTAGTCTTTAAAG
>NZ_JAOAOI010000039.1:0-1227 GCF_025209835.1 Mycoplasma sp. HS2188
GATTTCTTCATCAATCTGTGCCAAAGTTTGATCGTATTTTTTAGCTAATTTTTCTAATTTTGCAATTTGGCTATTAATAACGTCATTACCTTTTTCAAGAATTGATTTTGAAAGATTATCGCTTCATTTGATGTGTAGCAATTCGATAAATTCATCAGTATCTATCGAATCTATTTTAGATTGTTTTTTGGCGTTAAAATCTTGTACTAATTTTTTGTGACTTGCTTTTAGAGTTTTAATTTTGTTTTTTATTTTTTTTACTTCAAAACTTTGTTCATCATCTAGATTTTCTTCGTTATCGTTATCGGGTGCTATTTCTTTAATTTGTGATTCTTTTTCTTCGATATCGGCCTTCAATGTTTCGATATCCTCTAATTCATTGGCAAAATAAACCTTTTCGATTGTTAAATTATTAGCAAAAACATCGAAATATAGGTGATTATCTTGGTTATCGATGTTCGCCAAAATGTTATATAAATCGGTTTTAATATCTTTGAAAGTAGTTATTGCTTCTTGGTAAAGTTCATATTTATCTAACATTTTGATTTGTGAAATATTATCAAAAAAGAAATTATCAAATTCGTCTGCTAGATTTTCAATTCTAATATTTTTTATATCGTTAAAATTACCTAATTTTTGTCTTAAAAATTCTTTTAGTTTTTTGACAACATTGCTGTATTTTTCTAAATAGGCTTGTGTATCAGGATGGTCTAATATTGTTTGGTAAATATTTTCCTTGTCTTTAAACTCAGAGTATTTAGCATCAAGCGGTTTTAATAATATTTCTTTGATATTTGGCATTGAAGCTCAAAAATCACTAAAATTATCTAATTCAGTATTAGGAATTCCACCGTGTAAAGAAGCATATAAATCGTGAAAATCGTCTTTTTCAAATGAGTCAATATAACGTGAAATATTCAAGTTGAAATCGTTCTCTTTGATCTCTTCAAAACTTGCTATTTTTGAGAATTTTGCAATATCTTTTTTTTCAATGTAAGCATCTACGATTTTACGTATATGTGATACTTCCATTCTGTTAGTCGAAGAATATTTGGTAAATAATTTAGAACCATCAATAAATTGAATATCACGGTTTTTACGGTTTTTACGCAATACCATAATTATTGTTGCAATACCAGTTCTAAAAAAGATTCCAGCTGGTAAACCAATAATGGTATCGATATAGCCGTTTTCGATTAGTTTTCTACGAATTTTACCTTCGTTACC
>NZ_JAOAOI010000003.1:0-103730 GCF_025209835.1 Mycoplasma sp. HS2188
TAAAAAGTTCTACCGTGCTGTTAAAAGAAGTAGAGAGTTTGCGATTAATTTATATAACGTGATCAATGAATTAAGAAATTCAAACACAAGAGAAAAAGAATTGCTTGAAAAAAACTTGTTGGTTTCCAAGGAAATTCTTAAATTATTATCTAAAACTTATCAGGAATTAATTAATAAAATTTAAAATGTGCTTTAAAAAAAGCACAATACTAGACAATAAAATTCTACATTTAAATCACAAATGTATAAAACAAAAAAAGCCCGTTTTTATTTTTTAAAAAAGGCTTTTTTTGTTTCTTAACTCACATTTTACATAGTAATCAATTTCATTAAGATTTTCTTTTTGTCTTTCTTCTTCATATTTAGATAATAAAGCCAATACTGACTCCTTCAGATTTAATGTACCGTTAAGATTTGAATTATAATTTAGCAAACCAAATATATTTTTGTGCTTACTGTTTGCATCATATCTGGGTAAAAATAAAAAATCGATTGCTTTATCATTCTCTAAATCTAAATCAAAATCTTTAAAAATATTTAATGTTATTTTTTGATCCATTTCAGGTCCAAAAAACATACCGTTTAAATAATAAAGTGAACTTGACTTAATGTCGGGCAGTTTCGCAATTTGTTTTGTAATAATTTCGTTAGTAGGCGAAGGCTCTTTTTTAGAATTTTCTAATTCAATTTCTTGAATTTTATCTCGTAATATTTCTAAAGCGATTGTATCTACATTTTCAAATTCATTACTCAAAATTTCAATATTTTTCAGTGCACTTTGCTTATACTCCCGTTTTTGATCTTGTGTGATTGAATCTAAGTGTTGATTAACCATATCGTAAGCATTTTGGGCAATATCTACATAGCGCTCATATTCAAAATCTTTTTGTTTCATCAAGTTTTCATTAACTTTTTTCAGGTTTTCGATTTCATCGATAATCCTTGAATTAGCTTGAGGTTTGATGATTGAACACGCAGCAACAGCCATGGTTGTAATCACTCCTGCTGCAAATGCTACAGTGTTAGTCAAAATCAATGTTATTCTTTTTTTGTTCATATTTATCCTCAACAATTTTATAGTAATCATATTATACTAATGTTTTGTGCATATATTTTGACCTACATAGTAAAAAAATTAATATATGAAATAAAAAAACAAAAGTTCTAATTTTTAATAAAGTATTAACGTAATGAAAAAAAGCAATTACGAAATTAACAAGAGATATCAATTGGAATATATAAAAAACAATCCAAATACAACAGCCAGAACATTATCACTGGCGTTAAATATTTCAACAAAAACTATTTATTATAATCTTAGAAAACAATTAGCAAATGATAATGAAATAACAATCACACATAAAAATTCAACAAACCAATATTCAAGAAAAATTAGCATTAGTCAAATCGGTTTAATAATCGAACACTATTATTCGATTTTAAAGGAAATATACAAGGATAAATATTTAAATTTTTATTTAAATTTAAGATATTTTTACAAGTATGAACTACCTGAAAACTTAAGAACAATATGACATATGCAAGTATGATTAAGAATTTAAAAGCACGTGGATTTTATACATACGGAATGAGTAAAAACGGTAGAAAAGAAGCACGAAAAACTTAGCCAATTTATCTAAAAAAGATGATGCAAAAACAATCGTGTTTATTAATAAAATTTTGAAAGAATTAGACAAAAACATCGCATTTATTTCAAGAAAAAATAAAGGAGCACATTTAAGTCTGGGAGAGATAGTTGAAATAGATGCAACCGAACATTGATGAAATTCCGATAACAAGTTTCACATATATGTTCTGTTGATCAGCGACGGGAATTATATTAGCTTTGCACGCCGAAAAAGAAGATACGAACCAAGGTTACATGGTCCTGCTTGAAGATTTATTTTCAAAGTGGGGGTTTTCCAGTCTTGATAAGAACTGATAAAAGAAGAACTTTTTACGGAAATGAAGCGAAAAACACACCTTTTGTAGAAAATATAAGTAAAAAGAACATAAAAGTTGAATCTTCTAACGTGGCTATATTTAAGCGTCTTGTTGAGCGCACTAACGACGCAATACAACGATTTTTCCCCATCCATTTTAAAAATTTAGGTATTAGAGCAATAACGGATTTTAATAAAAACAAGGAAGTTTTAATCAACGATTTTCATCAATGAAACAATAAATTTTACGCTCATAAACAAAATATTTTCAGGACATGCGACACTTCGAAAACGAACACAAAGTTTATCTCGAAATTAAAAGAAAAGCCTATGCTTCAGCATTTCAGTATCAAAATCAGTATTATGTTGCAGTGAATGAAAAAGGACAAAAATTGAAAATTTGACCCTTTGATGATGCACGAATAATGATAGATAGTAAAGGCGAAATTAAAATAAGCATCAACAACATTATTTTTAACACTTTAATACTAAAAGGTGATGAGTTAAATGATTTTCAAAAATTTTGCTTACAGTACAAAATATCATCTACCGAGATGCTTTCAAAACCTATGTATAAACTCTACAAAAACGCAGAATATTTGCAATTATTTTATGTAACGTGATACACAAATTAGAAGAGAAAAACTACGATTTAAATCCGCTAATGCAACACACTTATGAAGTGAGTATTGAAATCTATAAAGAAATGTAAAAAATTTTCGAAGAAATAAAAAGAATGGCTTGTCCTAGTTTAGAATGCGATTTTTCTGTTTTTTTAATTTAATATCATTAATCTTATTTGTCAATTTGTTTAATTCAGTTTTATAATTTTTGGAAATTCACTTGTTATCATTTCTATATTCTTAAGAGCGGTTTCTTTATATTCACGCTTTTTATTTTCGCTAATTGAGTCTAAATTGTTTGCGAATTTATTATATGTTTTTTAGCAAGATCAACATATTCTTTATATTCGCTATTTTTTCAGTTTAATAAATCATTGTTTATTTTTCTTTAAAAGCGTTGAATCGAACATGCGGCAACCGCTATCGATGTAACGATTCCGCCAGTAAACGCAGTGGTGTTTGTAGAACAAGAATCGCTTTTTTCTTATTCATATATCCCCCCTTTTTTTATTAACCGTAATTAGAATATTTTATTATTCTATATCCTAAAAACTCATATTAGATTGTGTATGAAAATTTAGCTTTGTTATCTAGCAAAGTATTGAGTTTGTTTATTGAATGATATATCGAATATTTGGGCGATGATGTTTTTGCTAAAGTCATCATCCTCTCCTAAGTTTGAATATATCATGTCTTTATTGTTCGGATTTGTATATAAGTCAATTAACTGTGTTTTTACTCACTTATCTAAGTTATATTCATGGTGTGTATTTTGTCTAAATTCTTCTTTTTTCAGTTCAAGATAAGCATTTAGTTTAGATTTTATTAATCTTAATTGTGCTTCATTTTCCGAAAAAGTCGGCGTTAAATATTCTTCGTAAAGTTGATCACGAAAGACTTGTTTACCTTCACCATCGTTTATTATTAAATGTTCAAAATAATCAAAAGGTTCTAATTTATTATCTATAGTTTTGTAGCCATCCAATCCTTTTAAAGTAAATCACTCAGGATGGATTCTTAAATTATCTTTTTTAAATTTGTACTCAAATTTTTGTTCAAAAAAAGTAATCATGTTATCCATAGCATTCGTTATCATTTTTTTATTGTGACGATACGAATAATTATAATAGTCGATTTTGCCATTGCCTTGAGATCTAAGTTCAAAATTGTTTTCTGGTATTGAATATACTCCTCAGTGATCTTGTTCTTGGTATTGACCAACGTGTTCTAGAAAAATTTGATTATACAAACCAATTTTGTCTGAATTTGTTTTCACGCTTGACCCTAATAAGTCTGCCAAGGTATACTCGCTTTGGTCGAAATCCAATTCTAATGTTGCTAATGCTAATCTAAGACGTTCATAACGCTCTGATGACAATTTTCTTAGTGGCGAATTAAAGACAACATGTGGTGGCATCAACGATTGATATTTATCTCATTTTTCATTCAAGTATTTTGATATTACGTCCTTCAAAAGCAAAGGATTTGCGTTTTCAGGAATGGTTTTATTTTTACTCATATCACTTTTAATGATGCCGTCAAAATATATTTTCTCATTTGTATAGGGATCAATGTATCCCACTTGAATGTCAGGCAACATTGAAGGGTAGAAAAATGCTTGTTTAAATATTTCTTCTTTTTCTTCATCATTTACAGCGTTATTAAGATTTACGAAAGAGTCATAGTCATGTTCATAATCATGTCTGTTTTGAATTACTTTATTTTTTATTTTTGCTAGTTCAGCGGTTCCTAACTGCAATCTAACATATTCCAATCCAGAATTTTTTCCGTAAGAATATAAATTCGATGATTCGGAATGTGGGCCATTGGCCTCTTGGGAGTAAGTTATAACAGCAACCGTATGATATCTTGTATCAGAATTTTGTATGTCATCTCTATTTGGATATTTTGAAGCTATACCTTCCTTGCCATCTAAAATATGTACTCGTGCATCACTTGTGTTTGCGTCAAATACGGTATGTTCATCCGATTCTGTATCAATATGAAATGGTTTGACATCTCAAAAATTTTCTTTTAATTGTAGATAAACATCCTTGAAGCGATCTACTAAATCTGTCTTATTAATATTGCTTAAAAATAAAGAATATGCAGACTCATTTAATTTATCTGGGCCTCAATGTCTGTAACCATTAACAATGACTGTTCATCTTAGATAATTTGTAATATAATATCATGCAAAGTTATCTATTTTTCGAGCATGATTGTATTCCTTTAAAGAAAAATACAATCTTTTAAGGAATATTTTGGCATGCGGTGTCAGTATTACTTTATGTTCTTTTTGATTTAATATTAAAAATTCAAGGTACGTTATCGGATACTGAAAATTATCTATATTATCTCTTTTCGTGATGGCGAATATTAGTTCCGCTGTAGGTTTAACATAATAATCTACTTCACTCAAGTTTTGTTCTTTTCTCTCATTTTCGTAGTTATCTAACAATCATTGTATAGACTCTTTAAGAATAAGTCTTCCATTGTAAGCTGAATTATAGTTATACAAACCTGAATCAGTCGCATTTTTTATAAAATCATTCATATTGTAAAGAAAATCAATTGCAGCCGCATCGCTTAAATCTAAATTAAAATCTTCTACCACTTTAGAATTGATTTTTGGAGCAACATATGGCTCAAATAAATCGCCACCCGCAAGGTATAATGAAGACGATTTTATGTTTGGTAATTCAACTATTTTTTTATTGATTGATTTTTCAGTGGGTTTAACTTCTATTTTCTTAACTGTTATTTTTATTTTTTGAATCTTAGTTTTTAAGTCTTCTAATTTAGTTTTATTAACATTTTTGAACTCTCTATTCAAAATTTCAATATTTTTCAGTGCGTTTTCTTTATAATCGCTTTTTTGTTTTTCATTAGCAGATCCAGAGTTTTCAATAAACGTATCATACGCTTTTTTAGCAATGTCCAAATATTGGTCATATTCATATTTTTTTTGATGTCCTAGATCATTATTAATCTTTCTTAGATTTTCAATTTGTGCTTCTAAATTTGACTTAGTAAGTCTTTGGATAGAACATGCAGCCACGGCCATAGTTGTTATAACTCCACCGGTAAAAGCTGTAGTGTTAGTCAAAATTAAAATTAATTTTTTCTTAACCATATTATCTCCTCATAAACTATAATATTTTCAATATTTATTATACTAATGGCGTCAAATATGGTTTAAATAGACTTTATAATAGACGCAATTTTTGTCATAAATGTGAAAAATTTCACTAAATAATCAATGTCGTAAATGTAATATTTTGTGCATTCTAGACCCGTGAATCCTGTTTTTTTATTGAGAAATAGACAATGTTAATGTATATTAAAACAATACCAAATCTTAGTGATTCGGTATTGTTATTTTTATTCAGTTTAAGAATCAACTTTAGCTACTGGGTATTTAATTATTTCCTTTCAAAACCATAAACAGCTATTTTATCATCAATAACTGAATGATTTAATATCTTTATTTCATTGCTTGATTAATGTGAGTTTTAGGCAAAGAACCATTACTAAATAACGACATTAAATTAGATATTTTGTTATTTAAAACTATAATAATTTCTTTAAATTTATTGATTGTTGACTGTTTTTCAATATTCAATTTGTTTTTTAAATGAAACATTGAATATTTGAGCTATTATATTCTCTTCGAAGTTGTCACCTTCATTTATGTGAGAATATATTAATTCCTTATTATTTGGATTGGTATATAGGTCAATCAATTGAACTCTTACTCAGCTGTCAAGATTATATTCTTTACCAGTTGTTGCTTTAAATTCCTCTTTTTTGCTTTTCAAGTAGGCATCAATTTTAGATTTTAATAGATTCAGCTGTTCATTATTTTGTGCAAAAGGAGGCGTTAGATAATGTTCAATAAGTTGTTGTTGATATAATCTATCCCCTTCACTATCGCTTATAATTGACACTTTTGTCAAATAATTTCAAGGTTCAAGTCTATCCCCTGAACTGGAACGACTTGCATCTCTAAAACTAAATCATTCAGGGTGAGTTTTATAATTTTCTTTTACAAAGTTATATTTAAATTTATTTTCGAAAAACTGAACCATATTAGACATTGCAATTGTTAAATCGCCTTCTACATAATCAAAGTTATAAGAATAAGCGCGATTGTAGTCAACTTTACCGTCATATAGCTCTTTTAATTTAAAATTATTTTCAGGTAAAGAATAAACTCCCCATTGTTCTTGTTCTAGATATTCGCCAACATGCTCTAGAAAAATTTCGTTATATAAACCAACTTTATCAGTATCTGGTTTTACGCTTGAACCTAATAAATCAGCTAAAGTATACTTACTCTGATCAAATTCTAATTCTAAAGTAGCTAAAGCTAATCTTAAACGCTCATAACGCTCTGATGATAATTTTCTCAAACCAGAATCAAACGGAACATATGGAGGCATAAATTCTTGATATTTTTCTCACTTCATATTTAAATATTTTGCGACTACTTTATCAAGATATAAAGGAGTAGAGTTTTGTGGAATGTTTTGTCCTTTTGCCATCCCTTCTTTAATAATTCCGTCAAAATATACTTCTGATTTTAAATCAGCATCAATATAACCGACTTGGATATGAGGAAGTAAAGTAGGATTTAGAAATGTATGTTTAAAAACTTCCTCTTGTTCTTCTTCGGTTTTAGAAAGACCTGTTCTGTATATACCAGCATGTCTTCCCTCATATTCTGGTCTTTCTAAAATAACCTTGTCTTTTATTTTTGCTAACTCCGCAACACCCAGTTGCAATCTAACATATTCTAAGCCACTATTTTTGGCGTAAGAGTATTGATTTCTAAGATATGATTGAGAGTTCCGATCAATTACAGATGTAAGGATTTTAGCATTAAGATAAAAGGTATTTTGATTTTGTACATCTTGTCTTTTTGGATATTTAGATGCTAAACCGTTTTTGCCATCCAAAAGAAATTCTAAATCTTTCGGATAACCACTTGACCAGCTATGGCTGTCTGATTCGGTATCGATTGCGAAAGGTTTAATATTCCAAAAATTGGTTTTTAGATGCTGGTACACGTTTTCGAATCGTTCAACTAAATCACTTTCTTTTGGGTTGCTTAAATACAGTGAATAAATGTAATCTTGAGTCGTATCTTGATCCATACTTTTGAACCCATTCACTAAAACAGTAAAAATTAAATAATGTTCAATAAATTCGAGAGAATCGCGATTTATTGGTCTTGAATAGTTGTAATTTTTTAGTGACGAAGTCAATCTTTTAAGAAAAATTTTAGCATGTGGGGTAAAAAGTACCTTATGTTCATTAGAATCTGATAGTAGCAACTCGTAATATTTTCTTCTTAGCGGGGTGTAAAAAGATAAACCAGTTTTTTTGCTGATTTTATCAGTAATCTTTTTAATTTCTTCTATTGCCGGTTTAGCGTAATAGTCTCTCTCACTAAGGTTTTGTACTTTTCTATCTCTTTCATATTCATCAAGTATTAATTTCAATGATTCTTTAAGTTTGAATTTGCCATTAGCTTTTGAATTGTAGTTAAACAAGCCGATGTAATTATTTGAATCAGAATTTTCTTCGGGAGTATATGGATCTATAATGTATTTAATTGCTTGGGGATCTTCAAGGTCTAAACTAAAATCTGAATAAGTATTTATATCCACTTTAGCGCTAATTTCTGGATTGAAAAGGCGATTATGACCTAAATAAATTAAGCTAGGTTTAATGTCAGGTAATTTTCCTTTTTTAACAAGAATGTCTTTTGTTAAAGGCTCACTAGTTTTAACTGATGTGTCTTTTTTGATTTCGTTCACTTTTGCCTTTAAATCATCCAATTCTTTTCTGTCTATATTTATAAATTGTTTACTCAAATTTTTGATATTTTTCAATGTATTTTCTTTATAGATACGCTTTTGTTCTTCGTTCAATGAATCCGAATTTTGAATAAATGACTCGTGCGCATCTTTAATAATGTCTAAATAGTGATTGTATTCTGTCTGCTTTTGTTTTGTTAAATCAGTATTTTCTTTTTTCAAATTTTCAATGTCTCTTTGAATTGAGTCATAACTTTGTTTACTGTGTTGAATTGCACACGCAGCTACTGTTGCTGTTGTGATAATTCCCCCAGTAAATGCCGCAGTGTTAGTCAAAATTAAAGCTATTTTTTTCTTATTCATATTCACATAAACCTCCCTCAGTAATTTGTAACTTTTAATTCTAATAAAAAAATAGTTTTTCTCTTCCCATATGTATAAAAGTCTATTTTTCATGAAATAGATGCCTTAAAATCTTTATTAAACAACATAATTAATTGCTTAAAAAATTTTATTGTTTGCTATTGAAATGGTAGTTTATTTTAATCATTGAAAATGTTTTTAAAATCGTTTGGATATAAATATGCTAATTTTTTGTTTATTTCATAGAAACTACCTGGATTATATTGTGTGTCATCGTTTCCAAAAAATGAGTATTTTTGTGTTTCGCTGAAGGTAAAATTATTTTTTCTAGCAGGGCTACCTTGTGTGTTTAAGCCTACTAAATTGCCTTCATGGTCATATATTCCGGAACCAGATGATCCTGAAAATAAATCAAAATATCTCGTTTCTCATCAGGAAGCACCTTGAAATCCTTTAAAAATCGTTGATGGTTCGGATAATGATATTTTTAAAGTGTTTAGAGCAAATAGATATTCTCTATATCTTGCTATATTTGCGTATCCATCTTCATTTGAAGAAGTGTTTACTTTTGGTAGGGATGCGATATAAAAGTTTAGATTATTGTCAGAGTTCATATAACGTGATTTTTTAGAAAATTTCATTGGTTCTAAGTCTTTAAAATTCAATATATGTTGTATTGCATTTTTTTGTCTTTGACTCAAAAATGAACCATTTTCAACATAGTCATCTAATTTACCATTACCAAATTTTTCGAATATAACTTTAAAATCTATTATTGCGATTGCAATGTCGGCGCCAGACGCTGAATTAAGATTGTTTTTGTCTATAATAAAACCTTCATTATCTCTCGAATCATCAAAATTATTGGCTTTATTTCTTGAAAAATCCTTAATTAATTCAATTGTTATTGCGTTGTTACTGTTTACAAAATTGAAGTCGTATAGATTGCCAGTAACTTCTAGGTCTGGTAAATTGCTTGCAAAACCGTAAATAGGTCCTTGTCGATTATCGTCTTTTGATATTAATGTTGGAACTACAAGTTGCCCTTTATTCACACTATATTTGTCATTGCCAAATTCTCCGGTTGTTTTGTTAGAAAACAAACCAGAATTTTTTGAAGTATTGACATTTCAAACATGATAATTTGCAAAAACTCAAAACCTAAAATCATTTGGATCATCATTTACTTTAGAAATCACATTTCATGTACCGTCGAACTTGTTTGATAATGAAAACATTCTTTTTCTACCTTGTTCAATACCGACGCTGGAGTCTTGTTGGAAAAGTCTTCTTCCAGTTTCTTCAGCCGAAGGCGTCGGAATTAATACATCTTTAACTTCGTATTTACTTATTTGTTGAGAAGAATGCGAAACAGTTTCAGTTTTAATGTCGTATGTATCATTGTAGCTAGTTGTTGAAGGCTTGATTGAGAGATTATCTACCATCTCGACTTCTTTAAAACTTAATAATTTATCAGTATTTTTATCTTGAATTCAATACACGAATAAGTCGGCTGTATCAATAAAAATTGAGTGATTTGTTGCTGTATTGTGTTTTGATGCTAAGTTTGTAAATGATGTATCAAAGCCTTCTCTGGCACTTAATTTAAGTTCTAAATCATCGCCATTTAAGTGTAAGTCAAATTTAACT
This sequence comes from Mycoplasma sp. HS2188, assembly GCF_025209835.1. Lineage (NCBI taxonomy): Bacteria > Bacillati > Mycoplasmatota > Mollicutes > Mycoplasmatales > Mycoplasmataceae > Mycoplasma > Mycoplasma sp. HS2188. The sequence goes on from NZ_JAOAOI010000003.1 coordinate 10,405, forward strand.
AGTGATTTGATTTTTGCTGCAAGATCTTGTTGGAATTTCGGGTCTTCACTAACATAGTCAAATAAGAAATCTACATCCTCAATAACACTGTTTTCTTGGATGCTTTTTAATGAGATTGGAATACGAACACGACTGTGAACGTCATTAAACTCAGTTCAAAGTCTTGAATTTATCGGATTAGTGTCTAATTGTAGATTTATTCATAGCAATACATTTTCAGGGTCAATGTTATTTAAGCCTTGTATTGAATTTATTTTTTTGACTATATTTGCATTTTTACCATTTTTGTCAATATTTATAATTTGTTTTGATAGAAAATTACGAGTTTTAAATCAATGCAATTGTTGTTCTTTATTGTTTTTTACAATTGAATAATCCTTAAAATTAATATTGTTCTTATTATTTGGGTATCTTGTTAAGAAATTGTGTTTTTCGAAATTATAATCAATTAATGTTGATAAATTTTTCACTGAAAAATCAATTAAATTATTGCGATTATTTTTAATTAAACTTTCTTTGCTTATTGGTTGGACATCATCATGTGTATATTCAATCAATTGATCATTTAATTTGTGGTCTGATATTCAGTTAAAGTTAAATGCAAATCAGTTGGTATTTGTTATTTTTATTGGTGTTTGTACTGGTGAAAAATCTGTGTTTAATACTTCGAGTTCATTTAATTTATATTGAATTTTTTCTTGTAAACCGTTTAATTTGAACTTATGCAACTGATTGTAATCTAGGTATATTCTTTTTCTGTTTGGAACACTATTTTCTTTGTTAAATTCTTCTTCACTATTGGTAGGGCTACCAAATAAATCAGTTTCAGGTTTATAAATTTTTTCCTTAACACTAAATGTTAGGGCAATGATTTTGTCACTAATATATTCATGTTGATTTTCGGTTAAATTAAGTGCAATTGAGCCATAAATATTTTTATTTTTATTGTCTTTGTATACATTGAAAGAATCTATTTTAAGATTATTAAGCGAAAGAGTGTTATTGAATGAATTTTTTTTATCAAAAGCTATTTTTGATACATCGCCATTATTGAATTCCATTTGAACAATAACAAATTTTGATATTTTATTATTCAATAATAAATAATCAAAAGCAACAGATGATGAATTAATTTCGTGTAAATTTATTCATTTACTTCATGGTTTTTCGTCATTTCAACTTTTAACTAAAACCATTGATGGTGTCTTGTTAGGATATTGATTTTTATTTAAATTAATGATCACATTGTTGTCGGCAACGTTTATTGATTCAATATTTATATTTTGACCTTTTATAGTTTCTAAATCAGCATCATTTGAGTGTATTCAAGTAGAATGCTTATCAATAGTATCAAAATATTTTTGGTATGAATTATTTGATGAAATCAAATTTGTTCTATCAAAAATAGCATCACTGAAATCAGAGATGTTTAGGTCTTCGTTTGTATAATCATTGGCACTTTGTAAGCTGAGTACATTGCCGTATTCGTTGCTTGTTTTATCAGATTTTTTAATTGTTGTATTTTCATTAATGCCATCTTGATTATCGGTATTTTTATTATCGTTTGCAGTTTCACTCGATTCATCAGGGGCAGTGTTTGTTTGATTGTCTTTTTCATCAACCGATGAATCATTATTAGACGTTTCTTCTGGTTTTGGGGCTACATCTTGTTCATCGTTATTTTCAGAAAAATCTTTATCCTTTTTATCATCAGGTGTTTCAGTTGATTTATTTGAAATAGATTCAGATTGATCATTATTTTTTTTCGCAGAATTTGTTTCATCTGTGTTTTCTATATTTTTTTCCCCAGTAGGATCGAAATTATTTTTTGAATTGTTATGGTTAGTGTCACTTTCTGATGGTTGATGATTTTGGTCAGTATCTTTTGTGTTATCTACAACCTGGCTGCTATTGTCACTGCCATTATCTTTTTGTTTTTGGCCTTGGTCTTCATGGCTATTAACATCATTGGTTTCGCTATTTGTTTTATTGTCTATTTTGTTTTTATTGCCTTCTGAATTTTGTTTATTTAGATTTTCAAAATATAACGAAATTTCATTTTCAATTTCGCTTATTTGTTTTCGATTTGAAATTGAATTTATTTTCTCAATAAAGTATTGTTGTTTTAATACATCTTTTATTGAATTTACTCTATCACGAAGCATTGCTTTTTCATTTACAAACTTTTCTTTTTGGCAGCTAACTACCAATAAAGGCAATAGAATTACTGAGTTATTTACCAATGTATTAATTATTAATTTCTTTTTTTTCATAATATTGCGTGTGTTGACGCTGCCTCCTTTTTCTAATATAAATATATTTTAATACTTTAATTTAGATTTAATATTTAGATTAATAGCAAAAACAAAATTTTATAAAAAACGAAGTATATACCATGCTTGCGTTTATAAGTTGTGATTGAATTTACGGCGAATTTTAATAGCCATTTTTTCTAATCGTTTTTCTCTACTTTTGACATAGTATTTTTTAATAACATCAATGTATAAGTTAATTGACTTGTCAACAACTTCTGATCAGCTAAATGGTAATTTCGCTGCTGCTTCTCCAACATTTTTAATTGCCGCTTTGTTATTGAAGATTTCAATAATTTTGTTTGCAAACGCAACATAATTTTCGTCAGAAATATAACCGTTTTCCCCATCTATAATGTTTTCACTGGCTGCTGAATTTTTGATAACTAAAGAAGGTAATTTTTGTGAAGCAGCTTCGTGTACAACTAAACCAAATGTGTCAAAAACCGAAGGGAAGACAAACAAATCGTGTGCTAAATATAGACCTTTTAATTCATTGAAATCACGAATGACACCGGTTCAAATAATTTTGTCATAAATACCTAATTCTTTTGCGTATTCTTTAATCTCGTTTTCACGCCAATCGCCACCTACCATTGTTAATGAGAAATTGTTATTGACCTGCAAAATCTTTTTAAAACTGTCCAAAAGCAGTTTAATGTTTTTTTCTCAAACAAAACGAGAAACAAATAATAAATTATTTTTAGTTTTATCAATGTTAAATTTTGCTATAGCATTTTGTTTAAGATACTCATGATTTGTATCAAAAGTGAATTTAGTTCCGTTGTTGATTACTTCGTGTCTAGATGCATTCGAATCAAGACCGCTTTCAATCATTGATGTTTTAGAAACATGAATAATGCAATCGGTTGACTTAGCAAATTGTTGAACAATTAAGCCACCAATTTTCCCTACCATTGTACTGCTTGCTGATTTTGTTATTGCTTCTTTAAAGTTAGTGTGCATTGTAAGAATAACAGGTATGTTGTATCTTTTTTTCAATTGATTACCGATCGAACCAGCAAAGAAAGGCGAGTGAACATGTATGATATCGGGATTGAAATTATCAATTACATTCAATTCCGATTGCACCAAAGGTGTTCTTATTACTTGATATCCTCCTCATTTAAGGACGCTCGGTTTAATTCTAAACGGTTTGTAGTTTAATTTTTTATCTTCGCTTAAATCATAATCAGTATAGGCGGGTGCTAATATTAAGAATTCAACATTTTTTTGTTGAAATTGTTCAATGTAATTTTCCATTACCCTCACCACACCATCGACTAATGGCAAAAATGAGTCCCCAACCATTACCACACGCAATGGTCTCGTATTTAAACCGATAATATCGGCTTTATTTTTTCATAGTAATTTATTTTTCATTTTCTATCCCTTTTTCTTTAAATGTAAAAATGTCCATATCATACATACCTAAATGTTTAGAAATCAGTGTTTTTACAGGTTTTTTTCAATTTTTACCGTAGCTGGTAATTAAGATATCTTCGTAATTGGCAAACACATTAACTTTTGTGTTTTCAAAATCGACTTGGACTAAATTGTCAAAATCTATATTTTGATAAGTACCTGTTTTTATTTGACTTTTAAATGGTCAAGATATAACGTGATTTAATTCGCCGTTAGTATCATCAAGCAAGCTATACATTTCGTTGAATGATATTTTTTTGAATAATCAGGTTCAAGCAAAAAAGAATTTTAATAATTTCATTCCTCATTGTCTTTTAAATACCTTTCTATGTGTATAGTTATGCATATAACGAACTTTATTGTATAAAGACGAGTATTTTTTTAATTTTTGTTTATTGGTTTTGACAACTACAAAAATATCAATAAATGTTGAGTGCGGATCATCTTCTCTATCTTTTGTGAATTTGCCAAACAATAAAAAATTATTGCTGTTTTCGTTATGCAGAAACATATTACTGTGATTTTTAATTAAGAATTCGTATGTTTCGAGCGGAACGACGATATCCAAATCATCATCTCACGGAATAAAACCACTATGTCGAATAGCACCAAGCAGCGAGCCAAAAAACAACGAGTATTTTAGGTTATTTTTATTGCAAATTTCAATAAATTCCAGTAAAAGTTGATATGTTTTTTCTTGCTTTACATTCATATTTTCTCCATTTCAATATATCATACCAAAATATAAGTTAATATTTTATTCGCAGGTTTTAAATGCAAGAAAAAATGTCGTCTTAGAAAGACGACTAATTTTTATTTGATAACAATGTTGCCGGCAAAGACATCAATTATTATGTTTGAGTTAATTTTATTCCCGTTTTCTATCAATTTGTAGGCTAATAAACTTTCAATTTTATTTTGAATAAATCTTTTTATTGGTCTGGCTCCAAATTGTGAATCATACGCAGAATTAGCAATAAATTCAATTACTTTTTGTGTAAAATCAAGTTTTATTTCTTTGGCCTCATAGACTCTGTCGCTCAATTTTTTTAGTTCTAATTTTACAATTTCAATTATTGTGTCCTGGTCTAATGAGTTAAATTTAATTACTTCATCTATACGATTCAAAAACTCTGGAGTAAGATATTTCAATAACTCAATTTTGATTTCTTCTGTATCAATTTTTTGATTCAATTGTTCAATGTTTGAAGCTAGGTTCGATGTCATAATAATGATTAAATTTCTTGCATTAATAACACGTCCTTTAGAATCAGTTATAGCTCCGTTATCAAGAATTTGTAGAAGAATATTTAAAACCTCTTTGTGTGCTTTTTCAATTTCGTCTAGAAGCAGAATTGTATAAGGATTTTTTCTTATTTTTTCTGTCAATGATTCACCACTGTCAAAGCCAACATATCCTGGAGGAGCACCGATAATTTTAGAAACTGAATGTTTTTCCATATATTCAGACATATCAACTCTAATCATTTGTTTTTCAGAATCGAATAGTGAATAAGCTAATGCTCTGGCTAATTCGGTTTTACCAACTCCTGTTGGCCCAGTAAATAGAAAACTAGCTAACGGACGGTTTGGGTCATTAATGTTTGCTTTTGCTCTTAAAACCGCTTGGGTAACAAGTCTTGTTGCCTCATCTTGACCTTTAACTCTATTTCTTAAATCTTGCTCAAGATTTAATAGTTTTGTCTTGTCATTTTCTAGTAATTTAGTTACTGGAATTTTAGTTCATTTTGAGACAATTGAGGCTATCTCTTCTCCTGTAACTGTATCTTGAATTAGAGATGAAGACGAGTCATTAATTTGTTTTTGAAATTCCATTATTTGTTTTTCTAATTCTGGTATTTCAATGTATAAAACTTTTGACGCCTTTTCAAATTCGGCATTTTTTTGATAAATTGTTAACTGGTGTCTTAAATTCTCTAATTTTGATTTTGCTAAAGATAAAGTTTCAAGACGGTCTTTTTCAAAGTCTCATTGTTTTTGATAATTATTGATTTTTTCTTTTTCTTCATTGATTAAGATTTCTAACTCACTTAATCTATTTTTATTTTTTTCTTTGTTAATTTTGTCACTTGATAACGAAATTTTTTCCATTTCAAGCATTGCTAATTTTTGTTGAGCAATTTCTAATTCTTCAGGCTTAAAGTTTATTTCAGTTTTAATTGTAGCGGCAGCTTCATCAATTAAATCAATTGCTTTATCAGGCAAATAGCGGTCTGAAATGTATCTTGATGATAAGCGAGCAGCAGCTACTATTGCATCGTCTTGAATTTTAACGTTATGGAAGTTTTCAAAACGCTCTTTAATTCCCCTTAAAATTGCAATAGTGTCATCAACAGAAGGCTCATTTATGTCAACTTTTTGAAATCTTCTTTCTAAGGCCGCATCTTTTTCAATATATCTACGATATTCATCGTAAGTAGTGGCACCAATTAAATGTAATTTACCTCTAGCCATTAACGGTTTTAAAATGTTAGCAGCATCCATAGACCCTTTATCATTTCTTCCTGTTCCGATCAACATGTGAATTTCATCAATGAACAAAATGATTTCGCCGTCACTTTCTTCAATTCTTTTTAAGATTTCTTTCAATCTTCCTTCAAATTGTCCTTGATATGAAGCGTTAGCAATAATCGATGTTAAATCTAACTCAATTAAATCTTTACCTTTTAAATTTTCTGGCACTTGTCCTTCAACAATTTTTCGTGCTAAACCTTCAACAATTGCAGTTTTACCAACACCTGGTTCCCCAACCAAGACTGGATTATTTTTTGTTTTTCTACTTAATATTCTTATAATTCTTCGAATTTCTTCGTCTCTATTTAAAACTGGGTCTAGTTCATTTTTAATTGCTAAATCTGTTAAATTTCTTCCATATGTTTTTAAAACATCTTCTTTTTTATTTTTATTATTTGGATCTAATCCTCCAAAAATGTCTTCAATATTAAAATCGTTTGGATTCATACAACCTCCTTTTAATAATTATATTTTAGCACTCTTATAGTTAGTCTGCTAATATTTTTAAATATTTTTGTTTGACTATGCTTTTTAATAAAATTGTGATTATGAGATTAAGACATGATAAAAATGCAATAGATAAGCTAAATAATTCCGAATTTTTAGTTAAAGATAGTGATTTACCGATTAAATTAGACAAGACATCAGTTGTGGAAATTGGCATGGGCAAGGGCGAAATGATTGTGGAATTGGCAAGGATGAACCCCAGTAATAAATATTTTGGAGTCGAAAAATACCCAACTGTAGCTGCAAAGTCATTAAAAAAAGCACAAGAATATAAACTAAATAATTTTAAAATAATCATTGCAGACGCAGCAAACATAACCCAAATTTTTAGTGGATATGCAAATACAATTTGACTAACTTTTAGCGACCCGTGACCAAAGGCTCGTCACTTTCGGCGTCGTTTAACATACAAGACATATCTAGATTTATACAGTAAATTAATGGATAATGGTTCTATTTTGAAATTTAAATCGGACAATGATCAATTGTATGAGTTTTCATTGGAATCATTTGCCCAAAACAATTGAAAAATAATTGATTTTGGTACAAATCTACATTCAAGTGCTTATGCTAAAGATAATGTAATGACCGGGTATGAAAAAAAATGGAGTGAAAAGAGCAAAAACATTAATTTTATCTTTGCTTCTAATTCAAAATCGAGAAATTAATAATTAGTGCCAATCACTAATTATTTTTTTAAAAAACATCTAAAAAGTATTTATTTAATGCAAAAAACATAAATATTGATAAGTAATCATAAATACGAAAAATACTTTTTTAAAGAAAATATCAATAATTTTCAATAAATTTCAATAAATTTGAACCTAATTAAATTAATAGTTATATAATTAAAATAACATTTATTTTTAATTAACTTTAATAAGGGGTAATGATGAAATCAAATAATGATAAAAAAACTAAATTAAGAGGAATTTTGAGTGCAGTTTCTCTTTTTGCAGCGGGTGCCGCAGTTAGCATTTCTATTCCAATTGCTCTATCAACGAAGAAAGTAAATAAAGATGAAATAAAGCAACAAAATGAAGAATTAGAAAAAGAACAAGAGAGAAATAAAAAATTAAGCGAAACAGCTGACGGTAAAGGTATAGTAGCCAAAATCAAAAACAAATATGCTGATCTATTAAAAAGTAAAGGTCTTATTGATAAATCAAAAACCCTTTTAAATTCTTTAAAAGATGATTTTCATGTTTTAGAAAGTCTTTATCCACAATACATAAATGAAAAAGAAACAACAGAACCAGAATTATTATCAATTAAAAATAGCATTTTTAACTGAAATATTGTTTTACAAGTTCCTAAAAACGCACCTACTGTTCAAGAGGTTGAAGTTAAGTTTGAAGAACATGTAGTTCCAATAGTTCGTGAACCTGATGAAATTGATGAAATTGTTGATACTGATTATTTCGGTATCTTCGATGACATTGAAGTTGTTTATGAAAACAAAGAAAATGTTACATTCAATGATGCTTCAGCATCTGATATTAAATTAAGATTTAAAAATCCAAAATATAGTGAACAATGAGAGATAACTCCACATTTTTCAATAGAAAAAGAGGAAAATGGATTTCGTGTTAGCTACATCAACATTACTAACAAAAAAAATGATAATATGTCGTTTAGATACCCTAACGGTGAGACCAAATTCTTACCAGCTAGCGAATTTAAACCAGCTGATGAAAGCCAAAATTAATCAACAATATTTTGTTTAATGTTTATAAAAACCCAAAACTTCCAGACAATAAAGCGTTTTTATTGTGAAAGTTTTGGGTTTTTTATTGCAAAATACTCAAATATTATTAAGCTGTTTTTTTGGTCACAATTTATAGTAGTTTATTTTTTAAAAAAATTAAATACCTAGATCTTTTGTAATATTCTAGGTATTTAATTTAATATCTTTTTATGTAAAATCAACGCTATTAATAATTCATTAATTCTTCGTATTCGTCAAGTGTTCCATGATAAATAAAACTTTTATCAGGAGAAATTTCTAAAATAACATTGGCAACTTGATTAACAAGGGCACGGTTATAAGTTGTGAAAATAGCACCACCCCTGTAATTTTTTAATCCTGTGATTAATGAGTCAATACTTTCGGCGTCTAAATGGTCTAATGGCTGGTCTAAAACTAAAAAATTAGCTTCTAATAGCATCATTCTTGAGAACATTAATCTAGCCTTTTCACCACCAGATGTAACTGTTACATCTTTAAACACAGTGTCGTTTGAAAATAACATACGACCTAAGAAACCACGCATTCTTTGGTCGGAAACATCTCTAGTTTCTTCGGTTGTATTTTCTAGCGGTCATTGAGAAATTCAATCTAAAATACTCATTTTTTCAGTGAAATACTTTTTATTTTCGTTTGGATAATAAGTGTGCTTAATTGTTTGACCTCATTTTACACTTCCACTTGTAGGTTTTTTCAAACCTAATAAAACTTCAAGAAAACGTGTTTTAGCGATATCATCTTCACCAATCAAAACCATTTTTTCACCTTTTGACAGTGTAAATGAAACATTTTGAAACATTACTTTACCATTTTCTTCATATGAGATTGAATCAACTTCTAAAATATCTTTTCCAGGTTCTCTATTGATATCTCAATTTATATAAGGGTATTTACGATTTGAAGGTTTAATTTCGTCTAAAGTTATTTTTTCAAGTGATTTTTTACGTGATGTTGCTTGACGTGATTTAGATGCGTTGGCACTAAAACGAGCAATAAATTGTTTTAATTTTTCAATTTGTACTTCTTTTTTAGCATTTTGTTGTTTTGTTAATTCAAGAGCAAGTTGGCTACTTTCTTTTCAGAATGTATAGTTACCAGTGTAAATTTTTGCTTCATTAAAGTCAATATCAACAATGTGTGTACAAATATTATCAAGAAAATCACTATCGTGACTAACAACAATAACAACATTGTCATACTCGGCCAAAAAGTTTTCTAATCATTTGATAGAACGCAAGTCAAGGTGGTTTGTCGGCTCATCCATGATTAAAATATCAGGGTTACCAAAAAGAGCTTTTGCTAATAAAACTTTAATTTTTTGATTAGCAGTCAATTGATTCATTGGAACATCTCATTTTTCTTTTGGGATTTGTAGTCCTGAAAGTAATTCTTGAGCATCATTTTCGGCGGTTCAGCCACCTAGTTCTCCAAATTTTTCTTCTAATTCACCAGCTCTAGTGTAATCATCCATTGTTGCGTCAGGGTTAGCATAAATTGCGTCTTTTTCGCTTTTTATCTTGTATAAGTCGGTATTTCCCATTACGACCACTTCGGTTACGATTAAGTCGTCATAGGCATTATGGTCTTGGCTTAAAACACTAATTCTACGGTTTTTTTCAACAATTATTTGACCACCTGATGCCTCTATTTCACCTGAAATTATCTTTAAAAATGTTGATTTACCGGCACCATTTGCACCGATAATTCCGTATGTATTACCCTCTGTAAATTTTAAATTGACATTTTCAAAAAGTTTTTTATCACTGAATATTTTGCTTAAATTTTGTACTTCTAACATGAAACCTCCATAAATATTTTTAAATTATATCAAAAATTAATTTTTTGCTTTATGTTCTCACTTTCTTATGTTTTACTTGCCACAAAAAAACAAAACGCAATTTTTAATTAAATTTTGCGTTTTGTTTTGATTTTTTATTTTGATTTAAACTGCTAATTATTATTGTATTTTTTAAAGTACTCGTGTTCTACATATCTAAAGATAGCTTTCATATTTTCAATTTTTTCTTCCATTGTATCTAGGCTATCTTGTTCTTGTATGACGTTGTCATTAATTTCGTTTTCGTACTGTTTGCGTTTTTTCTTATTGATAAATTTAAGATATTTATCAATATTGTCTTTTTCATTTTTTCAAGCCGACAGTTTTATTGTTCTTAAATATTTGTTGTACTCTTTTTCGCCTTGAACAGGGTCATTTAAATAGGCATTAATGATGTCATAGTTCATATAGGCTAGATAAGGGATTGTGATATCAACTTCAATACCTTCTTGTGTGTAAGGCAATTGAGATTCACTTTTAATTTGATCATTTGAGCCTGAAACTCAGGCATTGTTTGATGATATTTCTAAACTTGTTCCATCAGGCAAAACAAGCGGCAAAATAGAATACATTCCGCCCCCTGATTTATTACCGATGATAGTTGCTAACTTATTGACTTTGGCAATGTGTGTTAATAAATTAGCGGCACTGAAAGTATTGATACCGGTCAGTATATATCATTGATAATCAGGGTAACCATCTTTTGTATCATACGCATTATCTTTATTGACATCAACACGATATTTTGAGTACGATAACAATTTGCTTATTGTTTCGTAGAAATAAATTTGTTGATCTTTATTTGTCAAAAATCCTGCTACTTTTTCCATTGCTGCGATAGAACCACCGCCATTAAGAGAAAGATCTAAAATTATTTTTTTTATAGGCGTTGGGTTCTGCTTAATTAATTCCATTGCTTTGTACATTTTTTCAAAACTATCATATTGATAACTTTCTTCACTCATTAAATTTTCATTTGTACCGATAATAAATTCATCAAGGTAAATTATTGCTGTATCGTCGTGAAAACTAACAAATTTATTTTCTTTATTAGCTAGTGAAGCGTTTCTAATTTTTCTTAGTATGCCTAATCAACCAATGTATTCATTCACCTTTTGACTTCTCGCAGACCCATAAGGATTAGCACGATAATTTTGTGGATGATAATATGAACCTGACTGTATTGAAGAGTGTAACTCGTTTAAATTTTCATAAAACAATTTCTCATAACCGGCAGTATTATCGTCAATATTTACTGATAAAAATTGCTCTTTTAATTTGGTTTTTTCAAAATACTCATCAAAACTTTTTGCATTATTTTGTGCTAAAAAACTATTTTTTAGTCCGTAAAAATTATCAAAAACAAACAATATAAAATTGTAATTATTTAATCTAAATTGCTTTGTTTGTTCTTTATTATTATTTATATTATTCATTATTAAGTTATACTCGTTTGCGTCAATATCTTTATTGATTACGGTGCTAACGCCAATGAATTTTTCGCCATTGAAATAAACATTATAATAATTTTGACTAAGAAATAGTAGATTAAATATTGAAAAAGGAATATATATTTGATTGTTTTTTTCTTCAATACTCATATTGTATTTTGCTAAATCAAATTCACTAAATTCATTGTCTGAAAGTTTAGTAGTTTCAGTAGATTTATATTCAATTCTTTTAGCGTAGTCAATGACTTCAGAATTCTTTAGTATTTGAAATACATCTAAATTATTGACTAAAATTTTGTTTTGATCCGGATCAAAAATTATTTCATTTTCGCCGTTTACATAATAAATTTTATTTTGTTTTTTGGATTTGAATTTGAACAGCGTACGATCTGTTATTCCGTCGATTTTTGCAATAAATTCATTGACGTTTATGTATAAATCTTCATTTTTAGGATTGATAAATGTATCAATTTTTACATCATTTATTTTGTACTGATTAGAGTTATTTAAAAAGCTATATTGCTTTTTGAACTTTAGAGTTAACGGAATTTCTTTATTGAAAACATCATTATTTTTTCGTGCACTATTTACACAAGAAATAGTTGCAATTGGCAAAGAGATAAATGTAGTTATTGTAGGAATAAGTTTTAAACCTATTTTATTTTTATAATGTCATTTCATTTATTAACTTTTGAACCTTCAAATCTATTTTTTTCTAATTCAAATTCAGATTTAATTGAATCTTCATTTGGCAATTCTTCTTCAGTTTGCGCAGCAATATTTTCATCTGTTAATTCAAAATTAACAACGTTTATCAAAGCGATTAATTCATCGATTTTTCTTTGAGTATTAATCAATGTATCATGTGAATTGTATTTACGAACAAAAATAAAATCACTCAGTTTGTTTGTTAATTCTTCATCAATTTCATTGATTGATAAATTAATTAATTTTTTTATTGCGTTTTTTTGTTCGTCAGTCAATGTTTGTATTTTGTGTAGAACTTTATATTTTGCGATTAGATTCAAATATTGAATATAATATTCTGAATTTTTAACCACTTCTCTGTATTTTTTTATTAGTTCATTCAATTTACTGATTTTTGATTCAATTCCATCATAGTCTTTTTTATTGTTGTTGTATTTTTCATCTTCAGCAATGTAATTTGTTCTTGTTTCTTCTTTTAATTTCTCATCATTATTAATTTTTTCAGCATTTAGTTCGTAACCAGCTAAATTAATAACTTTTTTTAATGCAATGATATTTTCGTCAATATCAGTTAATTTTTTGTTTGTCGTTCAGGCGTATTTATAATCGATAAGATAGTTTTTTATTTCAGCAATAACGCTGTTATCATCATTGCTTTCTGGTTGTGCTAATTCAATTAATTCATGTTTTGCTTGTTCGCTTATATTTGGATAATTATCGATGGCAATAGTTGCTATATTTTGCAAGTATGAAATGTATAACTGCAAGCTTCTAATTCTTTCACTTTTGGTATTTTCTAACGATTCAATTTCACTTCGTATTTCGTCTTCATTTTCAATTTCAATGTTTGTTGATAAAAGTTCTTTTAGTTTTGTTTTTTGTTCTTCGTTTTGAACAAAAATATTTTCAATTTTTGGAAATAATTCAGACGAAATTACAATACCATTAGTCGAACTTGTATCTGTTGTAATTAAATCAAGATTGAACTCTGCTGGTATTGATAATGTTGTCAACTCTGGTAAATAAGTAACAAATGTAGTAAGTGATGCTGGTAAAGATAATTCATTTATTAATGAGTTTCTAAAACCATAAAACTTCGTTAAAGAGGCCGGTAGATTCAGTGAAATTATTGATGTTTCGTTAAAACCACTTAATTCTCGCAATCCTTCACTTAGCAATAATTTATTCAAATTATTTGCATTATTGAATGCAAATTCGACTATTTGAACATTTTGTGGCAAAATAAGTTCTTTTATTGGTGTTTTTTCAAAACCGCTAATTTTTTTCAATGATTGCGGAAGAGTTAATGAAGAAATTTTAGTGTTTGCAAAGGCACCTTGATCAATAGTTTCCAGTTTATCATTAAAGACTATATTTTCAAGTTCAAAATAATCTTTAAATGCATCTTGTTGAATGTATTTAATTTCCGGTAGCAATTGTAGACTTGTGATTTCTGAATCATATAAAGTTAGAGCAGCATTTTTTGTCAATGTTGTTGTTTTAACATCAAGCAATATTTCGTTTATTTGTCTTTTTAAATCTGCTTCTTTTTGTGCGTAAATTTGTTCAGTATAACTTGATTTATCTGCGTCTTTTTCAGTAGTAAAAAGACTTCTAATTTTATTTTGAATATCTAAATATATTTCGCTATTTCCAAATTCTCTTTCGAAATTATTCATTATTCTAGATTCACGACCTAAATATAATTCGTATAGTTCTTTATTGCTTTTTTTATCTAAATTTAAAGAATTTTCAATAACTAATTCAATGTTTGTTGTAGCTTTAATTAATTTATTATAGTATCTTAAATCATCTTCGCTTATTGCTTCGCTTGTATTGATTGTAGTTTGCAAAAGTTCAATTGCGTCAGGTTTTGTTAATTGACCCAATATGCTTTTAGCTTTGTTTAATTTTTCGTTAAATTTGTCTTTAACTAATTGACGCTTTTCATCGATTGTTAAATTATTATATTTTTCAGTTTCTTCAATGATTTTCTTTAGTTTTTGGCCGGCTTGAATTAACTGTTCTACCGTCTGTGCCTCATGGAACGCTTTAGTGGCCTCTGTTATTCCTTCCCCCGATTTGCTAAAAGCTTCATTTCCTTCTTCGGAACTATAAGATTTGTGTTTAATCTGTGCGTCTTCAATAATTTTTTGTAATTTTTCTTTTTCAATATCAAATTCGCTTTTTGCGATTTCTTGTTTATTTTCCTCGTTTGATTGTGTTTTTTTATTGTTGTTACTGCATGCAGCTGCAACAAATGGAATAGAAACAAATGAAGATCCAAGCAATATTAATTTATTCTTTTTCATTTTTCCCCTTTGTGAAATCTTTGAATGGAATTTGTTGATTTTTAATGTCTTCAACTCATTCTTTGTTATTTATTAAATACTTGCTGTAAATATTTATTAAATATAAATGTGGTCAATATGTTTTTGATATTTCCGCTTGTTTGACATATTGTGGTAATGTTAATTCTTGTACACCGGTTTCGCTAAAGCCAGAAAAACTCTTCAATCTTGGTGGCAAAACTAATTTGCTTATTTGTGTTTGATTGAAGCCCCCTATTTTTCTGATGCTAGATGGTAATTTTAATTCATATATTCTGGTAAAACCAAACCCATATAATTCTTCAAGTCCTTCCGGCAAGGTTATCTTTCTAATTTTTTGATTATAAGTAAAAGCATCATTAGTTATTTTTTTTAGATTTTTGGGTAAATTTACTGATGAAATCAATGATTTTTGACCACCAAAGCCCCCTAATACTTCTAAATTATCAGGTAATGTAATTTCTTTAATTCCTGTATCATTAAATGAAACGGGCAGTATTTGTTTAACACTTGATGGAATGGTTAAACTTGTCAATTGTTGATTGAAGGCAAAACCTCCCAATATTTCCAAACCTTCATTTAAATCTAAACTTGAAATCGGTGCTCTATCAAACGCTGATTTATGTATGATCTTGAGTGTTTTTGGCGTTTTTAGTTTTGTAATTCTTGTTCTTGCAAAACCACCTAGTGAATTTAAATTGTTTGGTAAATTCAGTGAGCTCAATTCGGTTTCGTCTAAAGTTCCAGGATAAATGTTTACAATTGAATTTGGTAAATGAATCTCTTTTATAAAGGTACCGGCAAAGCCTCCTAAATTTTTTAATTGTGGTGGCAATTTAAGTTTTGCGATTTTCGTATTATCAAAAGTACCGATTTCTATTGTCTCAAGTGTATTAGGCAATTCGATTTGTTCAATATTTCAATTTTTAAACCCGCCTAACGAGATGAGATTATCTGGCAATTTTAGGTTAATGACATCATATTGAATATCACTCTTCAAATCGAATGAACCAGGAGCAATAAATTTAACTGATTCAGGTATGTTTAGGTTTCTTATATCAGTATTTGCAAACCCGCCTAAATAAATTAAATTTTGCGGTAAATCTAAACTCGAAATTGGTGTTGAATCAAATGAACCTTGATGAATTTGTTCTAGACTTTGTGGCAGTTGTAGTGAACTGACTAGTGTTCCTTGAAACCCACCTAATTTTTTTAGTTTGCTTGGCAATTTTAAATATTTTATATTTTTTGAATAAGCCAATGTGTTAGGGTGGATTTCAATTACAGAATCAGGAATAATTATTTCGCTAAAATTCGATTTTTGAAATCCCCCGAATTTTCTTAAATTGTTAGGTAATTCTATTGAATTTAGGTATTCTAATTCACTAAAACTATTTTCGAATATTTCGTCTAGTTTTTCGTTAAATTCAATTTTTCTCAGTGTTGAATGCGAAAAACCGCCAATTTTTTCTAAATTTTTATTCAATTTTAATTCTTGAATAGGTATTGAGTCAAAACTATTTTCTCTTATTATTTTTAGGTTATTTGGCAATTCCAATTTACGAATTGAAGTACGAGCAAAACCCCCAATTTCTTTTAGATTAGCAGGCAATTCAACACTCGTGATTTTTGTATCATCAAAGCTATTTTTGCATATTTTTTCAATACTATCAGGTAAATCAATAGTTCTTATGTTGGTACGCGCAAAACCACCTAGATTTTTTAAAGTACTCGGCAAAGTTAATGCAATTAAATCTGACTCATCGAAAGCATTTTGCTCAATTTCTTCTAAACCTTCAGGAAATTCAATATTTTTCAGTAACACTTCTTTAAATCCACCTATCTTTTTTAGAGATTCTGGAAGATGAAGGTTGTCAATTAATGTGTAATTGAACCCGTTAAGCGATTCAATACCATCAGGTAGTTCTAAATTTTGAATTGCTGTATAATCAAAAGCACCTTGCGCAATACTGATTAAATTTTTGGGAAAGTTAACTTTTTTTAGATTATAAAATTTGCTAAAAGCACCAGGTCCAATTTCAGTAATATATTCAGGTATATCAATCTCTGTGGAGTTTTTATTGAACATTTTCAGTGCTTTTGTTGCACTTAAAAATTCTTTTCTTTCAGTGTCCAATTCAGTATTGTTGCTAGTATTTTTGTGGCAAGCAACACTTATGGGCAAAACTGACACTATAGGTAATATAGTTAATATTTTTAATTTCATTTTTCCTTCCTAGCGGAGAGGTTTTTTATTTTTATTTTAAAAATTTAATAAACAAAAATATCCTCTATACGACGACAAGGGGATATTTTTAAAATTTCGTGCTACGCATGAATTACCATGATCCGCACATAGGTATAATCTCAGCCTTTTACAGCACCCTTGTCGAAATAATTATATTATGAGAGCATAAATAAAATTATTTTTTTGACTAAATAGGGTGCAAAAAGCACATTATTCAGTAATTTTTAACGCATCTGTGAAAATTTTTGCATTTTCTGGACTAGTTAATTCCATTAATTTTAGCATCGTTAGTTGTTGTTTTATTACGTTGCGTAATGATTCAAACGATAAACTTTGTGGATTACGGTTATGAATTTTTTGAATAAAGTCAATTTGCTTTTGAACTAACTCATCACTTACAACAAAGTCAAAATCATTTTGGATCGCTTGAATTAATAACATTGATGCAGTACGTTTTTTTGAACTAGCTTCCGCAATATTTTTAATTTGTAGGTGATTTGGATTTTTCATGTCTAAATCTTTTGGCGAGTTAATGTCTTGTGCTAAACCACCTGGACGCATTTCGTTTTGGGCTATTTTTTGCATTGTTTCAGTAATATATTCAGGACTGTAATTAATAATGTTTTGAGCAACAATAGCGTCAGCATTCAATTCGTAGTATTTCAATAATTCTCTTGAGAATAATTCTTTTTTCAAGTTGGCTTCAAATTCTACTTTCAATTCTGCAAGCGAGTTAATATTTTGTTCTTCTAATTTAACAAAAGTTTCTTCTGTAACGTGAATTATTTCGTCATAAGTTGCCGAAATAATTTCAATTGTTCAAAAAACATTTGATGGGTCGTTTAATGTAAAAGTTTGACCAACATTTTTACCAATTAATTCTGCATTAATTGAAAAATCATTTGATGTTAATGCTTGCAATTTTACATTTCTTTGCTCATCAACAACTTGACCATCTTTTGACCCTTTTAAATTTAAAGTTACAACATCTTTAACAGCAATTGGTCGATCTTTAACCTCTCTAGTTATTGGATAATTGGTTTTAAATTGTTCGAAAATAGCGTCTAAACTTTCTTGTGTAATTGCAGGAACATTAAAGTTAATTTTCAAATTTTTATAATCTAATTTTTTTATTTCTTCAATTGGATAGTAAACAAAATCAACTTTTGATCTAAACTCATCTTCATCATTAATAAAATCAACATAAGGACCACCTACAGGCACATTTTTTTTGGCAGGATCAAGAATTTGTTCAATATATTCTTTTGTTTTTTCTCTTAAAACAGTCGTTGAAGCTTTATTTTTGATTTCTTGGGGCGAAACTTTTAAGCCTTTTGAGATCGCATCTTTTAAAATATCATTTTTTATTTTTTTTCATTCAACTGACGAAACATTAATTTCGTGAGTTTGTTTTACGTAATTAATCATTTTTACTCCTTCAAATAGTGAAATATATTTTAAATTATATATGATAAAAATTGATAAAAGATACTCTGTTTCGCAAATTATTTCATCATGTCCAAAGAGTTACATTGATTTTTTGGCTTTAAAACTAGATTTTTTCGTAAAAAAACAAATTTTTAAAAAAAATGAAACACACGGGTAAGTTGTTGTATAATAAGCACGTTATTTTTATATAGCAATATTTTAAAAAAATAAGTTAACAAAAACAGAAAGGAAAATTTAAATGCCTACAACAAATCAATTAGTTGGTAGTGGTAGAGTGCAAAAAGTTCGTAAACAAAATGCTCCTGCATTGAACTTAAGCTACAACACTCTTACAAAATCGAGCCGTAAAGAATCAGCTCCTTTTAAACGTGGTGTATGTACTCGTGTTGCAACTATGACTCCTAAAAAACCTAACTCAGCTATGCGTAAATATGCTCGTGTTAAATTATCAAACGGTATGGAAGTTACCGCATACATTGGTGGTGAAGGCCACAACCTACAAGAACACTCAGTTGTTCTAATCAGAGGAGGTAGAGTTAAAGATCTACCTGGTGTTAGATACCACATCGTTAGAGGTACACAAGACTTAGCGGGAGTTAATAACCGTAAACAAGGTAGAAGTCTATACGGAACCAAAAAAGAAAAATCAAGCAATTAATTAGAAAGAAAGAGAGAAAATTATGTCAAGAAAACACAAAGCTCCAGTTAGAGAAGTACTTGCTGACCCAATTTTTAATTCAGTTCTAGTTACAAAGTTGATTAACTCAATTATGCTAGATGGTAAAAAATCCGTAGCGCAAGACATTCTATACTCAGCCTTTAACATTATTAAAGAAAAAACAAACAAAGAACCAATGGAAGTATTTCAAGCTGCAATTGAAAACATTACTCCTCAATTGGAAATCAGAACAAGAAGAATCGGTGGTACAAACTACCAAGTTCCTACAGAAGTTTCAGCACGTAGAAAACAAACTTTATCATTAAGATGATTAGTTCAATATTCACGTCTAAGAAACGAAAAAACAATGGATGTTCGTTTAGCTAACGAAATCATTGATGCATCAAACAAAACTGGTGGAGCAATCAAAAAACGTGAAGATACACACAAAATGGCCGAAGCTAACCGTGCTTTTGCTCACTTTAGATGATAAGATATTATGGCTAGACAATACGAATTAAAAAACTACCGTAATATCGGTATTATGGCCCACATTGATGCAGGGAAAACAACAACAACAGAAAGAATTTTGCTACACACAGGTAGAATTCACAAATTAGGTGAAACCCACGATGGTGCTTCACAAATGGACTGAATGGCTCAAGAACAAGAGCGTGGAATTACCATTACTTCAGCCGCAACAACAGCCTTTTGAAAAGGAACCAGAATCAATATTATTGATACTCCAGGACACGTTGACTTTACAGTTGAAGTTGAACGTTCACTTCGTGTATTAGACGGTGCAGTTACTGTGCTTGACGCCCAAAGTGGTGTTGAACCTCAAACTGAAACAGTTTGAAGACAAGCAACAAACTACAAAGTACCTAGAATTGTTTATGTAAACAAAATGGATAAAATGGGTGCTGACTTCTTTATGTCAGTTAACTCAGTTAAATCAAGACTAAACGGAAATGCAGTTGCTATTCAAGTACCTATTGGTGCTGAATCAAACTTCACAGGAATTATTGACCTAGTTGAAATGAAAGCATACATTTACGACGGAAAACCTGAAGAAAATCCAGAAGTAACTGAAATTCCAGCTGAATACTTAGAAGTTGCTAAAGAAAGAAGAGCAATGTTAATTGACTCTCTTTCAACATACGATGACGAATTTATGATGAAACTTCTAGAAGGTGTAGAACCAACAGAAGATGAACTTAAAGCAATGATTCGTAAAGCGACCTTAACATCTACTTTCTTCCCATGTATTTGTGGAACAAGTTTCAAAAACAAAGGTGTTAAAAAAATGATTCAAGCTGCTGTAGATTACTTACCTTCTCCACTAGATGTTCCAGCTATTAAAGGATATTTAGGAGACGAAGAAGTTTCAGTTCCAGCTACAGATGATCACCCATTCGTGGCTTTAGCATTCAAAGTTATGACTGACCCATTTGTTGGATCACTAACTTTCTTCCGTACATATGCTGGTGTGTTACAAAAAGGTTCATACGTTTACAATACAACTAAAGACGTTAAAGAACGTATTGGACGTATCATTAAAATGCACGCTAACTCACGTGAAGAAATCGATGAATGTTATGCTGGTGACATCAACGCCTTAGTTGGTCTAAAAGCTACTACAACAGGTGATACTCTAGTTGCTGACAAATCACCAAAAGTCGTTCTAGAAAGAATGGTATTCCCAGAACCTGTTATTTCACAAGCTTTAGAACCTGAAACAAAAGATGCTATGGAAAAATTGGCTTTAGGTTTACAAAAACTAGCAGCCGAAGACCCTACATTTAGAACTTACACCGATGAAGAAACCGGTCAAACTATTATTGCTGGTATGGGTGAATTACACTTAGACATCATCGTAGACCGTCTAAAACGTGAACACGGTGTTAAAGCTAAAGTTGGTGCTCCACAAGTTTCATACCGTGAAACAATTACTAACGAAGCTGAAGTTGAAGGAAAACACATTAAACAATCTGGTGGTAAAGGTCAATACGGTCACGTTTGAATTAAATTTGAACCTAACAAAGATAAAGGGTTTGAATTTGTGGACAAAATCGTTGGTGGTAAAATTCCTAAAGAATACATTAAATCAATTCAAAAAGGTCTTGAAGATAAAATGGCAAGCGGTATTTTAGCCGGTTACCCAATGATTGATATTAAAGCTACATTATTTGATGGTTCATACCACGATGTCGACTCTTCAGAAATGGCTTATAAAATTGCTGCTTCTAAAGCTCTAACCAAAGCTAAAGATCAATTAGGAACAGTTCTACTTGAACCAATTATGGACGTTGCTGTTGTTATACCTGAAGATTACTTTGGTGACGTTATGGGTGATTTAACTCGTCGTAGAGGACAAATTGTTGATAACGAAACTAGAAATGATGGTGCTCACGTGATTCGTTCACACGTTCCATTGAAAGAAATGTTTGGTTACGCAACTGATTTACGTAGTATGACTGCTGGTCGTGGAAACTACCAAATGCAATTCGATCACTACGAAAAAACACCAAAAAATATTGCTGATCAAGTTATTAAAACACGTAACATCAAAAATGATGACGATGAATAATTAATAAAAATAAAGCCATGCTTAAAATGGCTTTATTTTTCTTTTTTAAAAAATAGTAAAAAAATAACAACCATTAGGTTGTCGGTGTATAAAAAATAAATTAATAATTAAAAGGGATAACACTTTTATCGTAACATAGTTACTGAGTGATTATATCAAATAATTATTTATTTTCAAGAAAAAAATTATATTTTTTTATTAATGGTAATTTTTGAGAAAAACAGCATACTTTACTCGTTATTTTATTGTAATTTTGCTTATCTTTTTTACCAATAAATGCGTGAAATAAAAAACAAAAGTTCCACTTTTTTGAATTTAACAAATGAGAACTTTTGTTTTTTATTTCATATGCTAATTTTACCTATCTTTTTTTATCAATAAATGCAATTTAGTCTTATAATAATTTTGTCTATGAAAATTAATAATAATCCTGGTTTATTGCCAAATATTAAAAAAAGACAACAAGGCAATTTAAAATTGCTTAACGAACTTGTTGATATTCTTACACAAAATAATTTTAAGTATTCATTGGCATACGGAACACTATTAGGTGCCGTTAGAAATAATGACTTAATTGAATGAGATGCTGATATTGACATAATCATTACTAAATCAGCTCTTGATTTTTTAATCGCCAAATACCCCGATCGAATTGTTACAAATGAAAATACCAAGCATCATTTTCTAACATTTCCTCGTTTTGTTGACTCGCTTTCAAATGTCGATGTGAAAGATCCAAACTCACAATATATCGACCTCTTTGTTGTCGTGCCAAGCAGCGCTGAAGTTTTTAAAAAATATTTAACTAAGCCAATTTATAAAACAAAAGGATTACGTGGCTGAACAAATGTTAAATATTACTTTAATCATAAAATTGCTAAAACACTTGCAAGAATTTTTGTTAAATTGAGCATGTGATGACTAAAAGGTTTAACATTCCAAGCAGTTTATGATAAATTATATGTTGCAAACTCTGATAAATACGCTTTAACCGTTTGACCAGACAAAAGTAATTATTGTTTAATTGAAAGTGTTGATTTCAATTCACCAAGTTCAATTGAAATGTGTGGCAGAAAATACATGTGTTTAAATAATACTGAGAAATATTTAGAACAATGGTATGGCAAAACATGAAAAACGCCAATCAAAACATCTAAATCAATTTACTATGGATATTATGAAATGGGCAAACAAAAAGAATAAAATAAGCTATTTTATTTAATTTTTGTTACTAATTATTTCGCTTATAAAAAAAATAAAAAAAACTTTTTTGTTTTTTAAAAATATACTATAATTAAATAGCAATTTTAAGAAGTTGCCCAGGTGGCGGAATAGGTAGACGCAAGGGACTTAAAATCCCTCGGTGGTAACACCGTGCTGGTTCAAGTCCAGTTCTGGGTACCAAATGATCGCAAGATCGCTAAATGCGCCCTTAGCTCAGCAGGTAGAGCAAATGGCTTTTAACCATTGGGTCAGAGGTTCGAATCCTCTAGGGCGTACCATTTCAAGAAATTGACCAAAATAAGCGTAAGCTTATTTTTTTTATTTTTATTTAAAAAAAATATAAAAAATATTTGGATTATAAAAAAAATATAGTATTATTTTATCAGTAGTTATAGCGCAAGGGATCACCTGATACCATTCCGAACTCAGTAGTTAAGCCTTGTAGTGCCGACGATACCAGAGATGGGAAAATAGGGAGCTGCTATTTTTTTTATATTTTTTTAGAAAATAGAAATAAATAATATCAAGAACCTTAAAATCTATTTTTCAATTTTTTTTCTTCTTTGATATTATTTACATAATAAAAAATGCAAATAATAAGGAGAAATATGAAAAAAATAGCATTGTCGTCATTGTTGACGATATTACCAATTTTAACCGCTTCTTGTTCAACGAATAATATTGCAAAACAAGATACAAAAAATGATGTCGGAGATCAAGGTTCAACTAATAATATTGCAAAACAAATTACAACAAATAATATTGAAAAATACAGCTATCTTGATTTTTTAAAGTCACAACCACACGATAATAAGATTCTAATTCTAGAAAACGATTTAACAGCCAGCGAAGTTTTTCCAGGTTTTTTAGTTTATAACAATTTCGAATTAACTGAAGACATCGATTGAGATGAAGTGCCTGATGCCATAAGTAATTTTAAAATTTCTAATGTGTTCAATAAAGAGTTTTTCAAAGATAAATTTCTTGTTTATATTTCAAATAGCAATACAACAATGAAACCAATTCAATACCGTGATAAAGACTATTTAGTTTCTCAATCATTAGCGCCGTTTGACTATTCTAATGGTAAAGTTGTTTATGGTTTATCAATACTACCAACAGTAAGTGATTATGCGCCAAATGTTCAATTACCAAAAGAATACGAATTTTACTTTACAAATTCGTTGACGTCTTTATTTGTTGCTTTTGATAAGAAACAATACGATAATGTGATTGAAATTATCAAAAAAATAACAAACGAGGATCAACAAAAACTTGCTGAATTAGAAAAACAAAAAGCTAATAATCCACAAGGCAACACAAACCAATCTAATCCAAGTCCAGACGGACCTGTTTCAAACTAAATATCAGTATGCCAAAAGAAAGAATAGAAAAAATAATAGCTCGTTCAACGCAATTCTCACGCGCACAAATAACGAAAATGATTCGCAAAGGTGATATTGCTGTAAACGGAACAAAAATATTGAAAAGTATTCAAGTTGATATTGAAAATGACGCAATTTCAATTAAAAATCAGCCTATTACATTGACAAAATATCATTACTATTTATTCAATAAACCTGCCGGTTATTTATCGGCTAATACAGATAAAAATCAACAAACAATTTTTGATCTAATAAATTTAAAGAAAAATCAATATTTTTGTGTTGGGCGACTAGATAAAGATACGGAAGGTTTATTAATCATAACTGATGATGGAAGTTGGTCAAATTGAGTATTAAAACCACAAAATCATGTGCCTAAAACATATCATGTTGAGGTTGATAAAGATTTTGATGATCACATAAAAAACTATACAGGTGATATCAAAATCCAAAACCATGTGGTTAAGGATTATAAATTCAATTTTATTGCCAAAAATATCTGTCAGTTGACTATTTATGAAGGCAAATTTCATCAGGTGAAGCAAATGTTATCATTTTTCGGATATCAAGTAACATACTTGAAACGAATAAGTTTTGGTTCAATAAATTTACCTCTAGACTTGAAAAAAGGCGAGTTAAGACAAATTGATGAGTCAATAATTAACTCCCTAAAAAAAATATAAAAATTATTTTGCTTTTTTTGCAAAATATAGTATTATTTTATCAGTAGTTATAGCGCAAGGGGTCACCTGATACCATTCCGAACTCAGTAGTTAAGCCTTGTAGTGCCGACGATACCAGAGATGGGAAAATAGGGAGCTGCTATTTTTTTTATTTTTTTAAATTATTTTTAATAATCAAAAACTAATTACTTTTGTTATTGACAAAAAAATATTAGTTTAATGCTCCTAATGCTGATGTAATCAGCAATTATATTCACACCCATGTCAAAAATAAGACGTATGTTTACATTAACCTATATCACTTTGATCTAAAAACACTTATGGAGCTATATTTAAACAAAATTGATTCGTCAATTGTCACAGAATTTTTATCATATATTGTTGATAATAAAGATCGTCGTTATTAACAATATATAAAAACGTAGTTTAACTTTCAATATATTCATTTATTAATAAATGCAAAAATTTTATTAAAAATAAATTAAAAAATTATTTTGCTTTTTTGCAAAATATAGTATTATTTTATCAGTAGTTATAGCGCAAGGGATCACCTGATACCATTCCGAACTCAGTAGTTAAGCCTTGTAGTGCCGACGATACCAGAGATGGGAAAATAGGGAGCTGCTATTTTTTTATACTTTTTTGTGTAATTTGATAGCAAGCTCCTAATTAAGTATTTATTTTTGCTTGGAAAATATTCTGGCAGAAATTAATTTTGTTTTTAATGTGTTTTAATTTAAAATAATAATTGCATAAAAAAATGAAAAAATGCAAAAAGGAGCAAAAAAATGACCAAAAGAGTAGTTATTGCAAAACAAGACCCAGAATCAACAAAAATCTTATCTCAATTAAACGCACATATTTCAGCTAATTTAAGCCCAATTTTAATTGAGTTAATTAAAGTTAGAGCATCACAAATTAACAAATGTGCTTACTGTTTAGAAATTCACACAAAAGCGGCTTTAGAGGCAGGTGAAACAGAACGTAGAATTTTTGCACTACCAGCATGAACTGAATCACCATTATTTAGTGAAAAAGAAAAAGCAGTGTTAAAAATGACAGAAGAAATAACACATATTTCAAATGTTGCTCTTAGTGATGAAACATTTGAAGAATTATCAAAATTCTTTAATGAAGCCGAAATTTCTGATTTAATGATGAATGCAATTGCGATTAACACATGAAATAGAATTGCACTAGTAAGCAAAGTTAAACACAAAAATTAGTTTTTAAACAGCATTTGCTGTTTTTTATATAGTATTTTGTCAGATTTTTAGGTTTTAAAATAAAATTATTTATAATTAACAAACATGCAACCAAAAGATAAAATTACATACTTTATTGACCTTGATGGAACTTTATTTGATCAAAGAGGTTTTAGTCGAATTTCGCACAGAAATTTAAGTGCTATTTTAATTCTTAAAAATTTCGCTAATGTTGTCTTTTCGACAGGCCGCAGTTATTCTGATTTTAGAGTTCAACAGGCAATGAGACAGTTAAATATTCATGATATTATTAGTTCATCGGGTGCCGAAGTTTACATCAACCGTGAGCGTGTTTTAGCTAACCCTATTTGCAATGAAACAGTGCAAAAAATTGTTGATTATGCAATATCAAAAAAAATATTATTTATGGTTTATGATGCTACAGGCGAGCATATTTATGTAAAAAATAAAATTCAAAGATTTTTAGCTAACATAACAATTAAGCGTTGGGTAAAGTCAATAAATTTATTTAAAGATTTTGATATATCAAAACACAAACAAATTACGAAAATCGCCTTTGCTTTTCACACAAATTTATTTTCAAAAAAAATTCTTAAACAAATTGAAAAAAATTTTCCTAATTTAACTAACTCATACACCGCTAGCCGCAATTACATAATCGAAATTACAGACATCACCACAAACAAAGCAATGGCCACTGTTGAGTATTGTCGCATTAATAATATTGATTTATCAAATACTGTTCATATTGGCGATTCAATGTCGGACTCGTGTTTAAAAGGTTATGTTGGTAAATTGGTAGCGATGGGAAATTCGACTCCTTCACTTAAATCGGTCGCTGATGAAATTGCACCAAATCATAAAAATGGTGGTTTATATAAATATTTTGTCCAAAACAAAGTAAAAAAACAATAAAGTCAATTAGCTTTATTGTTTTTTACTTTTATGCGAACTGTGATTTATATAAAGCGGCGTATTTGCCATCTTGTTCAATTAATTCGTGGTGTGTACCACGTTCAACAATTTCACCATCTTCAACAAACAAGATTAGATCTGCATTTTTGATTGTGCTCAAACGGTGCGCAATAACAATGCTGGTTTTGTTTTTCATTATTGAATTTGCTAAAGCATCTTGAATAATTTTCTCAGTGTTTGTATCAATATTAGAAGTCGCTTCGTCTAAAATAAGGATTTTTTTATCGCCTAAAACTGCTCTCGAGATTGCTAACAATTGTTTTTCCCCTTTGGACAACAACATATCATTATCCTCTAGCATTGTGTGATATCCCTTTTCAAGTCTTAGGATAGTATTGTGAGCTGAAACTAATTTGGTTGAATTGTAAATCGTATGTTCACTTGCGTTTTTATTTCCAATCAATATGTTGTTATAAACTGTGTCTTTAAACATAAATGAATCCTGTAAAACAACAGCCATGTATTGGTTTAAACTTTCTTTTTTAATAGTTTTTAATTCAACGCCATCAATTGTTATTGAACCTTTTTCGTAATTATGGAATTTACTTAATAAATTAATAACAGTTGTTTTTCCTGCCCCTGTAGGCCCCACAAGAGCAATGCTTTGGCCTGGCAGAGCTTCAAATGAAGCGTTTTTTAAGTGTCATTCATCTTTATTGCTATTGTATCTGAATCACACATTTTCAAATTTTATGTGTCCTTTAACGTTTTTTAACTCGTTAATTTCGTTAGAAGTATCAGGCTCAATTAATTGGGCTATTTCATTGATCCGCACAGTGGAAATAACACCGTTTTGTGATCCAAAAATTGTACTAATAATTGATTGAAATGCGCCTGTTACGTTATGTATATAACCAATATAAGCTAGGAAAAAACCAAGATCAGGGCCATTGCTATTTAAACCCAAAACTTGCAACAAGCTTCATAAAGCAATATTATTGTTTTTGAACACGACAATGATTGCTGCGGCAGCTAAAACAATAATATTAGTTGACATAATAAACCATGGAATAAACATTTCGGTTCATAAGTCAGCCTTAAAAGCGTTACGATAAATATTTTTAGCTATTTTATTGAAGCTTTTGGTCGACTCTTGTTGACGGCCAAAAGTCTTTGTGATTTTCATATTTTTAACACCTTCTTCAACAAAGGCGTTTAGGTTTCCAAATTCATCTCAAACACGTTCAACATTTGGACGTGCTTTTTTAATCATTATGAAACCAAAAGAAAATAGGAATAATGTTATTAATATAACAATAATAGTAATATTGGCACTGTAAATTATCATTGTTGTAATGGTAATTAACAGGTGAGCAATATTTGAAAAAGCTTGCGTCAATATTTGACTTAGAGTCATTGAAATATTATTGACATCATTGATTAAAGTGGAAATTAAATCACCGGTTTTGTGTGTATCATAATACGAAACAGGCATTTTTAATAGTTTTTCCATCCCTAAACGACGCATATTCATGGCTGTTGAAAAACCTAATATTAAATATATTTTGAATTCGAGGAATCTAAATATACCAAAAATTAAGAAGACAAAGACCATAGCGACAATCATTGAGATAAAAAATGTATCATTAAATTTAGCATCAGCCTGCAAGGCTGCGTGAGTAAATGATTTTGAAGCTAGAATACCACCCATCATTATTCCGGCAATATAAGCAGTCGAGTTGATAATGGTTGTGAAAATTCCGAAGACAAATAATCAAGGAGAGCGTCCAGAATATTTTGTAACAAGTTTAATGATTCCTAATGTGGAACCGAATTTACGCTTAGACTTTTGTGTATTCATATTCCCTCCTTATAATTCCAATTGACTTTTGTGTATTTGTGCATAGAATGGCGAAGATTCTACCAATTGTTCGTGTTTTCCTTTAGCAATAATTTTTCCAGAATCCATCACAATAATATTCTCGCAATTTTTTAAAGCACCAATTTTTTGTGAAATTAAAATAGTGGTACATTTATAGTTTTTAGTAATATTTTCAATTACTTGTTTTGTGGTTATGTTGTCTAAAGCACTTGTAGAATCATCTAAAATTAAAATTTTTGGTTTACGCAATAATGAACGAGCAATTGAAAGTCTTTGTTTTTGCCCGCCAGAAATATTTGTTGCCCCTTGCGTGATTTTATGGTCTAAATTGTCACCAAATTTGTAAACAAAATCATAAGCACAAGCATTTTTTAAAGCAGTATTAATCTCTTCATCAGTTGCATCAGGTTTTGCTCATTGCATATTTGAACGAATTGTACCAGAAAACAACATTGCGTCTTGATAAACAATACCTACTGTATTTAATAGGTCCTTTGTATTGATTTGATTTACTTCGTGGTTACCAATTTTAATTGAACCTTCATCATAAACATAGTTATTTAAAAGCAAGCTAACTAGAGTTGATTTTCCAGAAGCAAATAAACCAATAATTCCTAAACTTGATTTATACGGAATGTGTAAGTTAATATCACTTAAAGAATAATTGGGGTTATCTTTATAGTATTTGAAATTTAAGTTTTCTATTGTAATATCAAGATTTTGTTCTTCATTATTATTGATTCTTATTCCGTTTTCTACAACTAATTTGTCTTCTTTTGCGATCAATACCTCTCTGATTCTGACTGCAGAAATTTTTGCTCTGAAGGCAAATCTTAAAAACATTGTAATTAGTAAAATTCCAAAAGCAATCATTCAAAGATATTCAATAAATATATTCATTTGCACTACTGTATTATCAGTAGCTGTTTTCGAAATATACTCACCTCTAACAAACATATATATTCCAATAACAATAAAGTTATTGACTGTAAAAAATATTGGGTGTAAGGAAGTGATTATAGTTGCAGCTTTTGAATTTAATTTGAATCAAGTATTGTTAGAATTTCTAAATTTTTCCAATCTTTCGTTTTCGAGATTGTATGTTTTTATTGTTCTAATTCCTTTAA
The DNA here is from genome assembly GCF_025209835.1 of Mycoplasma sp. HS2188. Taxonomy (NCBI): domain Bacteria; kingdom Bacillati; phylum Mycoplasmatota; class Mollicutes; order Mycoplasmatales; family Mycoplasmataceae; genus Mycoplasma; species Mycoplasma sp. HS2188. The sequence goes on from NZ_JAOAOI010000003.1 coordinate 40,644, forward strand.
TGTTTTCGTCGATTTCTTTAGTAACTTTTTCAACTTGTCATTGAGTTTTTTTAATCAATGGCGAGGCAAATTTACCAATAGCGACCATCACACCCATCATAATAGGTATTACTGGCAAAATAATTAATGCCATTTTTCAGTCAACTGAAAACGCAATTGTTGCTCCACCTACTATCATAATAAAACCTTTAACCATCATTCTCAATCCGCCAACAAGAAAGTTTCAAAAGATTGCAACGTCATTTGAAATTCTTGTCATTATTGATTCAGGTTTTAGGTCAGAAATATTTTTTAAACTTAAAGCGTTAAGTTTTTTAAATAGTTGTTTCCGATAAAATAGCGATGATCTTTCGGCAGCAAACACAAAAACAAATGTTGATGCAAATGTAAATAGCGATAACAATGTTGTTTGTAAAGCAATAATAATTATCAATTTATTCTGTACATCAACCTTTGGCATATTGTTAAAAATATGTCAATTTTTTAAAACTTCAATATGATCGACAATTGGTGCGTCCGAAAACAATAGTTTTATAAATTGCGATATAAAATTAGGAATTGTCAAACTAACCAAAACACCTAAAAAGACTAATAATGCCCCGAGGGCAAAGATTCATTTAATACGTTTAGGGAGCATTTTCATTAATTTAATCATCTAACCTCCTTTTTAACTGGTTTTAAAGATTTTCTTACCAAGTTTGATGTATTCTTCAACAAGTTCTTCGAAATAACTAAAACCAATTTTGTAAAAGTTATCATCTTTTAAATCTACACCGACTTTAGCAAGCGTATCAAGTGGATAATTTCTATCACCAGCTGATAAAAATTCTTTGATATAAGTATCTAAAAAGGCTGGGCCTTCATTTTTGTATTTTTTATAGAAAAAGTTAGCAACTAATTGTCCAATTGCATATTTGTAAACATAAAAACCGTAATAAAAGTGCGGCACAGTTACAGCTGCGATTTGCTGATCGCTATTGAATTTTGCTTTCTTAACTGAGTACTTTAAATTGTTTTCATAATACAATTTTGCTATTGCTTCATAACTTGGTCCAATTTTACCTTCTTCAATGTTTTTATACAAATCATACTCATAATTTGCTCATAATGTCTGTCTAAATACAGTACCAATAAAGCCATCTATCATTGATTCAATAATTTTGAATCTGAATTTATCGTTATTAGATTTTTTCAATAAATGGTCATATAGCATTAGCTCGTTAAATATCGAAGCGATTTCTGCTAAAAATATTGGATATGAAGCATTATGAATTTCATTATTTTTATCACTGAAATAAGAATGCATTGAGTGACCTAATTCGTGGGCTAAGGTTTCAACTGAACCTAAATCGCCATCAAAGTTCATTAAAATGTATTTTTTATCTAAACCATATGTTGAACCTATTGAATATGCACCAGAAATTTTATTGTCTATTGTCATATAGTCAATTCAATTTTCACTATAAGCTTTTTTGACAATATCTGTATATTCTTGTCCAAAAGGTTCTAATGCTTCAAGGACAATATCTTTCATTTGTTCTACAGTGAAAGTAGATTTGACTTTTACTAACTCACGCATCGAGTCATATTTTGGCCGAAATTTCTCATTAAACTTGGCTTCGTAAAATTTTTTAAAATATTTATTTCGCTTGGCAATAATAGTTTTAAGACCACTGACTTTTTGGAATAATGATTGTAATAATTCATCATCAACTTTATCACTAAAAGTCAGCATGTTCACTGAATCTTTATAACCTCTAATTTTTGCTTCGGTTGCAATCGTGTTGAATTGTTGGAATAACAAATTAGCCAATGAATTTTTGTGTCTTAAATTTGCCTTTTGATAATTCAAATAAGTATTTTTTCTCAGCACAGCATCGTTTGATTTCATGAATTTAATACGTAATGCAGGTGATAACTTATATTTTTTACCTTTTGAATCTTGTATAAATCCATAATCTAATTCTGCATCAGTAATTAAATCAAAAACACCTTCGAACGATGGTGTTGCATTTGCTTGTTTGACAATATATTCTTCAACATTATCATCTAGCTTATGCTCAAAATCATTAATTGCATCAGTTAAATTTTTTCTGTGACTCGATAGACGAGGGTCATTGATTCATGATTTGATTTTTTCAATATTTTTGAAAAATCTAACAGGTTCAGACCCAATTTGTTCACTGATTTTTTGACTAATTAGATCTCATTTATTACTTAGTTCTGAGTATTTAGAATTTGTTAATTCACGATTAGAATTATTCGAAAGATAGTTAGAAATTCTATTTGTTAGCACACCAACTTCGGCCGATTTATTCAAATATTCAATATATGCATCAATATTGTCGTATTTAGATTCTTTAACATCAATAAAATATTGCATTTTTGTTTGATATTCATTGAATAAATCTTCAATGCCATTACCGTTCAATAAACTTTCTAAATCAAATTGATATTTTTTATCAACATCGCTCAATTTTTTGTATTGTTTCATCTTTTTTTCTCCTTTCCTTTTAATTAATAATTATTAATTATATTACAAAGTAGAATTATTTCTATACCGATAATAGCGTTAAATTAAAGGCTAAATGATAATTTCAGTGAGCATTAATAGATTGAATTATTATTGCCGAAAAATCTTCGCAAATTTTATTCACAATTGCGATTGTTTAATATAATTATCTCCATTATGAAAGACTTAAATAAAACAGGTACTAAATTTGTATTAGCGAATTATTCTAGCAAGTTTTGCACTTCGCTATGTTTTTCATACGCCGAATACTTTGAGGATATTTTTGATTTAGCTTCCGATAATTACTAGTTGAGCATTTGACCGACTAGTAAACTTTAATTAACTTTTTAAATTAAGGAGTATATTTATGGAAAAAAATCAAAATATACGAAATGTTATCGAATTGAAGGAAGTTGTTAAAGAATTTGATGACAAAGTAGTTTTAGAAAAAATTAATCTAGATATTAAAAAAGGTGAATTTGTTACCCTTCTTGGACCTTCTGGTTCTGGTAAAACAACAATTTTAAGACTTATTGCTGGTTTTGAAAGAGCCACACGTGGTGAAATTAAATTTAATGGTAGAGATATTAAAGATCTACCAGCCCACAAGAGAGATCTTTCAACTATTTTTCAAGACTATGCTTTATTCCCGCATTTAAATGTTGAAGGAAACATTAAATATGGTTTAACACTAAAACGTGTTCCAAAAGAAACAATCAATCCAAAGCATCTTGAATTATTGCAAGTTAAAAAACAACAATGAGAAAAAAAAGCCGCTTTAGAAATGGCTAAATTGGACAAACTACAAGCCCAATATGAATCTGAAATGGATAAATTTAAGCCTAATTCATTGCAATTCAAGAAAAGACAAAAATGATTAGATAAATCTGATTTTAACTATTCATATTGAGAAAACTATGTTGAAATGAAAGTTGAAGCATTCGAAAAGCAATATTTAACTAGAAAAATTTCAAAAGAGGAAATGAAAGAAGAAATTGCTCAAATAGTGCAATTAGTCGGCCTAAACGGTTCTGAAAATAAAGCGATTAGCGAATTGTCTGGTGGAATGAAACAACGTGTTGCATTGGCTCGTTCATTGGTTATCGAACCAAGTATTCTATTGCTAGATGAACCTCTAAGTGCACTGGACGCTAAAATTAGAGAAAAAATGCAAAAACTATTGAGAAGTATTCAACAAAGATTGGGTATTACATTCATATTTGTTACTCACGATCAAGACGAAGCACTTGAGTTATCGGATAGAATTGCGATTATGCGTGATGGTGTGATTGAGCAATATGACACTCCAAAACAAATTTATGACTACCCAGTAAACAAATGAGTAGCAAACTTTGTTGGAAGTTCAAATATTTACAATGGTGTTTTCAGAAACGGAGCAAGTGTTGATTTCATGGGTCGTAATTTTCAAACAATACATAAACAAGATGAATTTAAAATTGGACAAGATGTTGACGTTTTAATTCGTCCTGAAGATGTTGATATCGTATCGCTTGATGAATCAAATGGCAAAGATGTAATTTTAGGTACAATCATTGACTCAACTTACCGTGGAAGTTATTTCTATTTAAAAGTTAAATTTGCAAATGGTTTTCACATCTATGTTGAAACTGCTAAAAAATTCAATTTGAATGAAACGGTTGCTATTAGTTGAACCGTTGATTCAATTCACTTAATGGCAAAAGATGAAAAATGGGATTATCAATCTGATGAATTCAAAAATTAAAAGTAAAATTTCCTGAAATAATCGATTATTATTACTTTTGCCCTATATTTTATTAGCAATATTTTTAGTTATTCTACCTATAATTTTAATTATTATTAAAGCTTTAACTCCAAGACATAATTTCGATAGTGCTCAATTAATAAAAGAGTTTGGAACTTGAAAAATTATTGGCCGGAGCTTAAAAATTGGTGTTATTTCTTCTATTCTTTGTTTATTAATAGGTTTCCCTTATGCTTACTTTATAGCGACAACAAAAAATAAAATATTACCAATTTATGCGATGAGTCTAATTCTTTCGCCAATGATTATATTCACTATTGCGAAGATATACGCAATAAGAGGCTTCTTTTTGAGTATCTTCAATGAAGATAGTTTAGAGGCTGAATGATTTATGATTTTAGCATTAACTTATTTAAATTTACCTTACATGATTATGCCACTGTATTCAGTGTTTAAAGACATGCCTAAAAATATTATTGAAGCTAGTCACGATCTAGGATATAGCAAAATCCAAACTTTATTCAGAGTAGTTATTCCATACAGTACTAAAGCTATTTTAAGTGGTGTGAGTTTAATTTTTCTAGCTTCTGCTACCACTTTTGTGATTAGCGACAAATTATTAGCTAATCCTGCTCAACTACAAACAGTAGGTTCGATAATTAACCAATATTCAAACCCATCAAACGTATTTGAATTATCTTCAGGATCAGTGTTAGTTATTGTTGTGAGTGCTTTATTCATTGGCTGTTACGCAGGAATTAACTTTATACCAAGATTAATTGTTAAGTTAGTAAATCACAAGAAAAGAGGCAACAATGAATAAAATCGCTGAGTTTTTTAAAAGAACATACATTTATTTCATTCTTGCTCTAACTTACATTCCACTTGTGTTTTCAGTAATTTTCAGTTTTAACAAACCAAGCGATAAAGGATATTTGTCAACTTCTTGAAACGCATTTTCTCTAGAATCATGAAATACATTTTTCGATGACGGTAGAGATATTGCACTGATAAATTCAATAATTGTTGCTTTGTTTACAGCTGTTTTAGTTGTCTCGATATCATTGTTAACGGTTTTTGCTCTTTGAAGACAAAAAAATAAAAAAATTGAGAGTGTAATTAAATCTGTTAATAATATTCCTTTGATTAATCCTGATAATATTACAGCTATTGCATTGGTTTTAGTATTTTCACTGTTTTTTGGAACTCTTTCTGTTGCAAAAGAAGGACTTTTAAGAGGTATAGTTGCTCATACAGTTATGGCTTTACCTTATGGAATTAGTTTAATGTATCCAAGAAGTGAAAAATTTGAGCGTTCATTATTTGAAGCTAGTCAAGATTTAGGTTATTCAAAATTCAAAACCTGATTCAAAACCTATTTTATCTACATGATTCCTTCAATAATTTTTGCAGGTCTTGTTGCCACTTTCTTGTCGTTTGATGATTTTATCATCTTAAAAACTACAACAAATACCTCAACTCTAGGAACAAAACTATATGAAGGTAATTTCCGTGGTTGAGGATTGGTTGTTGGTGCTGCAGTGTTATTGATGACATTAGTTGGTAACGCAATTTATATCGCATACAAAGTCAAAAAAACTAAAGTTAAAAAAGTAAAATTTAAGGAGCAAAATGAAAACTAAAACTAAATTCATTTTAAAAAGAGTTGCCTTTGGCGTTGGTTTAACCGCAATGGCAACTGCTTTAGCAGCTGCTCTAATCTATAAATTTAAAAAACCATTTAAACCAACTTTTTATAACTATAAATCATATATATCAGACAATGCAAGACAGGCTGTAAGTGAAAAATTTGACTTTAAAGAATTTGAAACAATTGGTGAATTTACTAAAGCTGTTTTAACAGAAAAAGCAATCGGTGGTATTGGCTCAGATGCGCAGGCAGTTCAATTAATTAAACGTAATAAATTGAAAAGAATTGATTATGTTAAATTGTTTTACAAAGATACACCTGATTGAGCAAAAGGTAAGACATTTGCAGAATATCGTAAACTAGATCAATACAAAAAAATGCAAACCCAAATCTATACAAAATTAGTTTGAGATCACTTAGCATACTACGATGAAGTTTTAAAAACCGACTTAATGGATGAACCATGAGAAGATGATGAACCAAAACACTTATACGACTATTTTATTCCTTACTTTAGTCAAGACATGGTTATTGCATATAATCCTACAAAACTTGATAATGAGTTGAAAAACGCTTCAATAGATACTGTTGAAAAAAGAAAAAAACTTTACGAATTAGACTCATTAGTATTGAATAAATTAGCAAATATTGGTTTTAACGCAAATAAACCTATGGATCAAAAAGAAGTTATGTTTGTTGATGCGTTGCAATCATTGAAACAATCTAGTTACAATCGTTGAGAGTTAACCGATTCAGTTAGAGATAACATGATTTATGGTTCAGGTTATAACAATCAAATCCCAACAGGTGAAGCAAGTACAAAATCAGAACCAAAACTATATCAAAAATTGATTAATCAATTTGCTGAGTCAATTAAAGCCGGTATCGGTTACAACTTAACTAATCCTAATTTACAACTTTTAGGTGATGGTCAATTATTATTGAATAACTTGATTAATTTTGATTCAAATGTTGAGGCCGGAATTATCTATAACGGTGATGCATTTGACGCATACAATTCAGAGGATAATTACGAAGCTGTTAAAAAAGGAACAATAAGATTCATTAGACCAAAACAAAATCTATTGTTAGTTGATGGTTTAGTTATTACAAACAGTGATAAAGTCAATGAAAAATTCTATGATGAAATGTTAGAGAATGTTAAACATGCATTCATGAGTGGTCTTCAATTCAACGAAGGTGAAGAAAGAACATGAGAAAATGTTAGTGAAGAAACAATTCGAACATATTCAGCATACGATAATTTTGATTATGTTTCATATACACCGGTGTATAAAGTTTTATATGACTATATAACTGCAAACAACTTTAATGTTGACGAGTTGAAAGATGATGAAAAAACACCTGAAGCGTTAGAAAAATATAAACAAGAACTATACGAAGCTAAATACGCTAAACAACTTTATGAAATTAAAGACAATTACGAAATTGTCGATCCAGTAAGTGGCGAAACATTGATTTCTTATGATGTTAACCACACTGCAATAGTTCCTACCGATCAAAAAACCGAGACAAACCTAACAACTTATTGAAACAAAAAAACCAGAAATTAAAGATTTAGACACACTTATTTTGTGTGTCTTTTTCTATTTTTTGAACTAAAAAATAATAAAATTTCTATGAAAGATTCTTAAGGAGAAAGATGAGAAAAAATTTACTTAAATTATTGCCTGTCGCACTGATGCCTATTACTCTAAGCGCTTGCAACTATACAGATCCTAAATTAAATGAAGAACTAAAAAAAGTATCAATAACACCAGTACGTGATAGTGTTGATTCTAGTGTATCACTAGACGATTTCGCTAGCGATAAGTATCTTAAAGTCGATGGACTATCACCAAATAATAAAATAATCATAAAAAAAATTCAAAAAGTAGGCGACGATAACTTATTAGTAACATTTGAAATCGTCGACAAAGCAACAAGAAAAACCAGTGAACAAAAAACACAACAAATCCATATGAAATACATTGACTCAAGCAGTCAAAGTAATTCAACTAACAACAAATTTGTCTATGAAAAAAACAATTATTATTCATCGCTAAATGGTTTGCGTGGCAAAGAACTTTTTGAAGAACTATCAAAAATTCAAGCTGAAAAAGTAGCTATCAAAAACAGCCGAGAAATTATTAATCAAGGGCCTAACAAACACGATTATCAATATGCAGAGCTATACAATATTTACAAAACAGCTTTTGCTGATAATTTCTTTGAAAAAGATCAATCAATTATTGATATTTATTCAGAAAATCCAAATGGTAAAGACCCTTATGTATATTCATTTAATAATTATGAAGGGCGCGACAAAAACAACAAAAGTGGTAAGAAGATTAATAACACAAAAGGTGAAGGAAGTGTGTTTAACAGAGAACATACTGTTCCACAATCTTGATTTAACAAAGAACCAAATATAAGAACTGATGCACATTTTGTATTTCCTAGTGATAAAAAAGTAAATGCCGATAGGGGGAATGGAATTTATTATACTGTGGATAATGGTGCAAAAATAAGTTTAAATGGAACAAAAACTACCGCTAACTACACTGAACCTATTGACGCATTCAAAGGCGATTTAGCGCGTGCAACACTTTATTTTGTTTTAACATATCCACTTTCATGAGAAGATGGTAAGGGTAGTGCTGATTTATTCAAAAACACATTCCCTTATTTAAACAAAAAATATTTAGACACCTACATTGATTGAAGTAAAAAAGATGGCATTGATGGTTTTGATATCCAACGAAACAACGAAATTGCAAAATACTATGGAGGGTTGCGTAATCCATTCAGTGACTATCCCAATTTAGCTAGTTTAATTTTCGGAACTGGCGATGATGTTTTTGTTGATAAAGGTATATTAGTTGGACTTAATCAATAAAAAGACTGAATAATTTGCGAATTTTTAAGAAAACAGCGTCTTGTTGACGCTGTTTTTAATAATGAATATTTATTGGTGTTTTAATTCTTTGGCTCTCTCGGCATTGAAGAATTTTACGAATTCGGTTGCTAAATCGATTGCGGCTTGTATGTCAACTAACGAACACACACCAATTGGTGAGTGTAGATATCTTTGTGGTAGAGAGAAAGTAATTGCAGGCACACCGCCTTTACCATATTGCAATGCAGTTGCATCGTTACCACCACCTTCAGAAATATATTTATAGGCAGGAATATTGTGTTTACGTGCTAAAGACATTAACATTTCTGTAAATTTAGGATTAGTTAGTAAACCTCCATCTTTAACTAATAGAGCAACTCCATCCCCTAATTTTGTTCCACCTTTAATTGCACCAGTTGTATCGTGACTTGCACATGTATCAATTGCAATTGCCACATCAGCATCAATAATAGATGTTGCTGTTTTAGCACCTCTTAGACCTACTTCTTCTTGAACTGTACCAACGATGTATGTTTTATTTGGTAAGTCTAAATCTTTGATGTTGTTGGCTAGAAAATCAATAACTGTTACCCCAGCTCTATTATCCATTGATTTACCGGCAACTAAATTATTAGGCATATCAAATGCTTCGCCACTCATATAAACTCTATCTCCTGGTTCGATACCAAAATCAATTGCTTCTTGTTTGTTAGCAAAACCTGCGTCCACAAATAATTCTTTATTTGTTGGGGCTTTTGTAACTTTTTCTCTTTCCAAAATGTGTATTGATGTGTGGCCGAAAATACCAGTAATTTCCTTGTTGTCACGATTTGTGACAATTTTAGCTTTAGTTCCGATAACAGTAACTGGTCAAATTCCACCAACTGGTTCAACTAGTAAATTACCGTTTTCTTCGATATTTCTAACAAAATAACCAACTTCATCCATGTGTGCCGCAAACATAATTACAGGGGCATTAGGATCGCTTTGTTTATTTGAAATAATTAGCGAACCAAAACCGTCTCTACTAAATTCTAATTTATCTGATTTGATGTTTGCTTTTAGAGCATCAACGACTGGTTCTTCGTATCTACTCATTGCTTCAATAGCCATATATTCTTTAAGTCTTGTACTTAATTTTTCATATTTTTTACTCATATTAATCTCCTGATTTTTATTTTACATAAATATTTAAATATTCATTTAATAATTAACTTATATATTTAATTAATATAAAATTAATATATAAGTGCATAGTAAAGGAGGTTAGATGAAAAGAAAAAACAAAAAACAAGCTGTCTCAACCGATTTAGTTAAAAAACGTATTCACGAGAGTGCGAATATGAATGATAGTGAATTATTTGCAACATTTAATTCCTCAGCCAAAGGAATTATTGATGATTCAACTATTGAAAAAAATCTTGAGATTTATGGCTCAAATAAGTTGGATAAAAAATCTAATAATACACTTTGGAATAAAATTGTGACTTCCTTTTTTAATCCATTTTCAATTATTTTAATCGTTTTGTCACTTATTTCACTTGTTACTGATGTTATATTGAAATTAGTAAATAACGAAAAAGCTGAACCGGCAACAATGATTATTATTCTTTCTATGGTTTTATTAAGTGGTATTTTGCATCTAGTTGAAGAAATTCGTTCGAGTTCATCATCTGATAAATTAATCAAAATGATATCAACTACCGCAAGGGTTCAAAGGAACGGAATCTATTATGAGTTGCCATTGGAAGAGATCGTGGTTGGAGATATCATAGTCTTGGCTGCGGGCGATATTATTCCTGCGGATGTGAGAATATTGAGTGCGAAAGACTTATTCGTCTCTCAGTCTTCTTTAACCGGCGAAAGTCATTCGATCGAAAAATTTTCGCATTTAGTCAAAAACTTTGACTACGATAATATCGTTGATTACCACAACTTAGCCTTTATGGGTTCTAATGTTATTTCTGGTTCTGCTCGGGCAATAGTTGTGGCGACTGGAAATGAAACATACATTGGTCAAGTTGTACAGAAAATAAACGAAAAACCAGTTAAAACTGATTTTGAAAAAGGTATTTCATCAATCTCAAAATTATTAATTAGAATAATGTTGATAGTGGTACCGATTGTATTTTTGATTATTGGTATTAAAGGACAAGTCAAAGGTGATAGTAGTAAATGAGTAGAAGCAATGCTATTTGCTATTTCAGTTGTTGTTGGTTTAACTCCTGAGATGTTGCCGATGATAGTCACATCGACCTTGGCTAAAGGTGCTGTGACAATGTCTAAGAAAAAAACAATAATCAAAAGTCTAAATTCAATTCAGAATTTTGGGGCAATGGACGTGTTTTGTACAGATAAAACTGGAACATTGACCTTAGATCAAATTGTCTTAGAACGTCACTTAGATGTTTTAGGTAAAGACAATAATCGTGTATTACGATATGGTTTTTTAAACTCGTATTTCCAAACAGGTTTAAAAAATCTGCTTGATTTATCGATAATTGATAAAACAGAAGAATTAAGTGTTATTGATGAGCAATTACGTCAATTAGAGGCTTTATACAATAAAGTTGATGAAATACCATTTGATTTCGAAAGAAAGAGAATGTCAGTTATTGTTAAGAGCAAAGACTCAAAAGTACAAGTTATTACTAAAGGTGCTGTTGAAGAAATGTTATCAATTTGTTCACATATTGAAATTGGTGGCAAAATAGAACAATTAAGTACTCATCTAATACAAAAAGTATTGAAAAATGTTGATGATTTAAACGATAAAGGTATGCGTGTTATTGCGGTTGCCCGTAAAGATGTTGATTTAAATACCGTAGGAACATTTAGCGTTAAAGATGAATCAGAAATGATTTTGATTGGTTATTTAGCCTTCCTTGATCCACCTAAAGAATCAACAGCAAGTGCTATTGAAAATCTACACAAACACGGTGTAGAAGTTAAAATTTTAACAGGTGACAATGCTCGTGTTACAAGAGCTATTTGCGCACAAGTTGGTATCCCTAGCGAAAAAGTAATTTTAGGTAAAGACCTTGAGTCATTAAACCAAGAACAAATTGAAGATGTTGTTGAACATTACAATATTTTTGCCAAACTTTCACCAGACCAAAAAGCAACTATTATTACCGCTTTACGTAACAAAGGACATGTTGTCGGTTATATGGGTGATGGTATTAATGATGCCCCCGCAATGAAAGTTGCTGATGTTTCTATTTCAGTGGATACAGCAGTTGATATTGCCAAAGAAAGTGCCAATATTATTCTTTTAGAAAAAGACTTAAATGTTTTAGCAACCGGAATTATTGAAGGCCGTAAAACATACTCAAACATGAATAAATATATCAAAATGACTGTCGCAAGTAATTTCGGTAATATTATCAGTATTTTATTTGCTGCGTTGATCTTACCATTCTCGCCAATGATGGCAGTTCAAATTCTATTCCTTAACCTAATCTATGATATTTCTTGTGGTGCAATACCTTGAGATAATGTTGATAAAGAATTACTAAACAAACCTCGTAAGTGGAATCCGAAGTCAATTGTTAAATTTATGCTCTGATTCGGACCTGTTTCATCTATAGTTGATATATTAGCCTTTATACTATTGCGCTATGTCTTTATACCTAATCTATATCCAGGTCTTGATGTTGACAGCGAAAGATTTAAAATCTTATTCCAAACAGGCTGATTCATAATTTCAATGTGAACTCAAAGTTTGATTATTCACTTTATTCGTACTGAAAAAATTGCCTTTATTCAATCAAAACCGGCAACACCGCTATTGTTATTCTCAATTTTAGGGTCAATTCTAATTACTGTTAGTCCTTATGTTCCATGACTAAATAATGCATTAAAAGTTGAGGCATTAAATCCTTGATTCTACGCCTTATTGGCTGGCTCAATACTTTTATACATAACCCTAACTTTATTTGTAAAAAGATTGTATCTAAAAAAATATAAAGAATTGCTTTAATATAAATAGATTTAAGCGAAAAATAATCAAAAACCAGCGTCAATATAAACGCCGGTTTTTCTTTATTAAAAAGAGCTATTTTGCTATTTCTAAATCTAAATTTATATGTGCAGAGATTTCATTATTTTTTCTTGAATAAATATTAAAATTAGAATCATTTTGCTTACAAAATTGTTTAAATTCACGACTGTGGCCTTTACCACGAAAAATATCATGTGCGATTTCATGTATCATGACTGAATCTCAATATTCACGCGGTGTTAACAATGTTAACACTGAATAGTGAATTTCTTTTTTCTTTGTTAAGGTATTGAACTTGTATGATCCCCAATAGCTCAATCTTTTATAGATATTTATTGGAATTGTATCAATAACATTGAGCTTACTTTCAATATTCCTGTGTCTTTGCTCAACTTCTTTAAATAACCAGATTTTCAATAAATTCAATAGTTTTGAATTAAGTTTTTCCATACTGATATTGCGATAATTTTGCTTCAATACAAAATAGGCAATATTTTCTTTATCATCTAAAAGCATACGCATTTTTGTGTCTTTATAGATGAATTTTGTTTGGTATCTTTTTCCACCTATTCAAACAAATTTATTCTCGATTGGTGAAAAAACGTATATTGCTTTTTGTTCAAATTTAATAAAGTTACTATTTTGGATAAGTCCATTTATGTATTTTGCTAAATTCTTTTTGTTATTGTAAAAGATAACAATATTTTTAGTTATTGAGCTAGCCTTATAGCCATTAGTTTTATTTTTTGTATAGTATAAATCGTAGGTGACATTGTCAATAGATACTGAGCTCGGGATATTATTCTCCATTTTGTTTGAAGCCTTTTTCTCATTTTTTAATATCTTTACGTGAAGTTACTTTATTTGTTTTAATAGCGTCTAACACAGCATTAACTTTTTCTTTATCCATTTCTCCGAATTCATCCAAATCGTTCTCAACTTCTTGCAGTATTTGTTGATAATTTTTTTTGCTGGCAATTATTGTGTGATTATCAACACCTTCAACACTAAATTTCAAATCTTCGGGAAAAATGATCATCGATAACATTGGTAAATTAAAGCCGCACATAGCGTGGAAATGATTTAAGTGTGTATGGTTTTGCGATATTGGATTAGTTACTTTTCGGTTGTGTTTTTTATAAACTAATGACAAATTTTTGTTGGCAACACTGCCTTTTAATTCACCAATTAAATATTTCGTTTCAATAATAATGAATATTTTGTTGTTGTATAAAATTCCGTCAATTTCAAATTTTTGACTGCCCATGGCATATTCGTATAAGCCACCAGGAATGTATTTGAAATTGATTTTTTTGTTTTTTGCGTAGTAAGTTAACTCGTTGGAAATTTGCGATTCGAATTTAAAGCCCATTGTTTCTTTTTTTCTTGCTTTGGTGATATGTCAAATGTAAAGAGTTAATAGAGATACGATTAATAATCCCATTAAAACTGTGCCTATAATAATACCGTTTCGCATTTCGAACGATATATTTTTTGGCTCATTGGCGGTATTTTGCAAAATCTGATTAAATTGGTTTTGATTCATAATGTTTTAATTATAAATAATTTTCAAGTCGTTATTTTAATTTAATGACTATTCGCCGGCATTAAAGGTGCAAAAAAAGCAAAAAACGTGATTTAAGGCGAAAAAAACCGAAAAAAAGTTATTTATGCTATTTCGTGTGGTGTTATAATAACGTTATATAATCGGAGGAATAAATGAAATCATTAAAAATATTATCGGTAACAGGTACCGTAAATAAAGAATCTTTATCAGAAAAACTAAACAATGAAGCCGTAAAAGAATTAATGGCTAAATATCCAAATTCAACATTAACTAAATTAGATACTTCAAATTCACAATTTGCTAATCATTCATTGACAGCAACAAACTTTGCAGAATTTTTTAAAGATGTTGACTCAGACGAATGAATCAATAAATTACACGACACAGATGTTTTAGTTTTATCGACACCAATGACAAACTTTTCATACACAGCAGGAATTAAAAACTTTTTAGATGCTATTGCAGTTGCCAACAAAACTTTTTCATATAAATACAGTACAAAAGGTGGTTCAATTGGTTTACTAACTAATCTTAAAGTTGTTATTATCGGAACCCAAGGAGCTCCATTAGGTTGATACCCATTTGCCGGTTTTCTTGACACACTAAAAGGAATTTTCAATTTCTTTGGTGCTAAACAAATTGAAACATTTTTAGTAGACGGCAACAAAGTTGAACCTAGAAGCAAACAAAGCCACGATGAAATCATTGCTGAAGTTAAACCTGAATTAAATAAAATTTTAGAATCATTGGAAATATAAAAAAATGGCGCAAGCCATTTTTATTATTTCAAATATTTACGTAAAAATGCTTCATTAACCACGAAGAAACGATAAACATTATCAACTACTCTATTAACGTGTTTGTATAAATTGGATTCTTCTCCAAAAAAATCTTTGGTTACTTCGACAGCTTCGTTAATTACAATTCTAGGATTAATACTGAACATTTCCAATGTTGAGTTCAATAAAATTGCTCTTATTAATGGGCTTTCTTCGTTTCAAGTTTTATTGGTTAAAAATTTGTCAATAATTTTCGCTAAATAGTCTTTATTTTGAACAACTTTTTCTAATTGTAAAAATTGTTCATCATTCAATTCATCGTGTGTTTGTCTTATTCTTGCTAAATCATAATTATTCAATAACTCGCAAGCATAAATAACATTAATGACTTCAATTCGATTAGTTCTGCGTGATTTAGTCTTTTTATTCATGTTTGTAATTGTATACTAAAATTCAATTAATATTTGATTTTTCGGACATTATTAATGAATTTTTCTTTCAAAATATTAGTTACGATAAATACGGGGCTAAAAACTGTAATGTAAATTGGAATTATAAATAAGTCTTTAATGACTATTTTTACGAATAAAACAATATAGTCTATGCCATAATGTTTTAATTTTCCGCTCTTGGGAGCAAAAAAGTAATTATAAAATTCTATATAGCTTACTGGTCCTAGTATTCATCTAAATACTATTGAGATAAATAAAATTAATGATGTAACGAGAATATAATAGTTTCATTTTTCGTTTTTGTAAATGAAGTACAAAATAGTGAAAAAAGTAGTTAAAATCAGTGATAAGAATGCATAAACCATAATTAAAATGACAATAATATTGCGAGGAGCAATTACTTTTTTGCTTAATTTAAAATCGCCATTAGGATCGGCATATTTTAAATAAATGATTATTGCTAGTACAAAAGAAATTATGGTCAATGTGTAAGCAAATACAAAACGAATTATTTTTGTTTTCTTAAACATTAAAAAATAAAAATAAGATACAACCGAAATTAGTGGGGGCACAATTGCGTAAAGCCAAAATCATGTTCCAATAGAGCCTGTTAATAAAAGAACGAGAGTGTCACCTAATAAAGATAATATTGCACCTTTAAAAGGTCCGAAAATTAGACCATAAAAAATAAACATCAGATATTCTAATTGCACTGGAATTACACGCAATATTGTAAATTTAGCAAAATAGATAATCACAATATGCATTGACAAAAATATAGCGCCAAGAACCAGTTCATAAACATTTACTTTAAAAATTTCGTCAATTCAAGTTTTAGACTTAGGTTTTTTTATAATAGAATCTTTCATAAACCTCCAATTCAAGATGAATTATAAACACACAGAAAAGGAATAATGAATATTTGAAAAAAATTTTTATTTTTTGACTTTTTGTATAAAATTACCAGTTTATAACTAATAAGGAGTTTATTAATTTATAATTATTGCATGAGTAAAAATATTAAATTAGAACCGATAGATTTCGGAACTGCAGGCATAAGGGGAATTGTCGGCAAGGGTATAAATCATTTATCCCAAGCACATGTTCAACGGATTACACACGGCTTTGCTAAATATTTATTGAATAAATACAAAGATGAAAAACAAATAAAAGTGGTAATTGGACGTGATAGCCGTCGTTACTCACACAAATACGCAAGCATTATTGCAAATATTTTGCAAAGCTACAAAAAATTTAAAATAATTATAAGCAAAGATTTAACACCTACACCCTTTGTTTCATTTTTAATTATTAAACACCAAGCCCATGGTGGTTTTAATATCACTGCAAGTCATAATCCTTATCTATACAACGGAATCAAACTATATAACAACTATGGTTCACAATGTTTGCCTGAGGAAATTGAACAAATAAAATCATATTTTGAAAATTATGACTTTTATTCTGAATATGTTGATGCTAAATTTCCTTTAAGTAGCAAAAACATTCAAATTAATACTGAAAAAGAGAAAAAAGAGTATTTGACTAAAGCTATTCAAGCTGGCGGCGAATATAATTTTGGCACTTCTAAAAAAATAAAATTTGTCTATTCAAGTTTGCACGGAGCGGGAATTAAATTTGCTCGTGAAATTTTTGACAGATTTGGCTTTAAACAAAATATTGATTATTTTATGCCAACAGAACAAATAAAACCTAATCGTAATTTTCCTACCTGTCCTTATCCTAATCCCGAATTAAATGAAGCCTATAAAGAGAGTGAAATAGTGGCATTAAAAAACAATGCAGACGCAATTATAGTTACTGATCCTGATGTGGATCGAGTAGGTATTAAGGTTTTACATAAAGGGCAATATGTATTGCTAAATGGAAATGAAACTGCTACCTTAATTTTTGATTTTTTACTGAAAAATATTGAAAACATTAAACAAAATTCATACATTGTTTACTCGTTTGTCTCATCAAATCTACCCGCTTTGATTGCTAAAAAACACAATATAAATAGTTTTATAGTTCCGACAGGTTTTAAATGAATTTCTAAATTTATTAACGAAAACAGTGGCAATTATTTATATGGTTTTGAAGAGAGCTATGGTTCTTTAATTGATCCATCAATTGCACGTGATAAAGACGCCTTGCAATCGTTAGCTATACTGTTAAAAATGGTTGATTTTTACAAACAACAATCCAAAACACTTGTTGATGTGCTTAATGACATTTACGAAGAATACAATTTTATTTCTTCGAAAACAATCAATATTGAAATCAGTGAAAATTTTGACTTATCTAAATTACAACAACAATTTAAAAATATTGACTTAGCAAATAAAGTTGTTACTGACTTTAACGAAAACACTGATTACATGAAAGCAAATATGATTAAGATCAGTTTTAAAGATAACGATGATTGAATTGCTTTAAGACCTTCTGGCACTGAACCAAAAATTAAGTTTTATATTTTTGCTTATGGCAAAACAAAGAAAATTTCTGAAGAAAATCTCAATAAATATATTGAAAAAATCGAGTTATTAGTTCGTTAAAACAAATGATTTCAAACACTTTTTAAGTGTTTTTTTATAATAAAAATTATTTTTTAAAAAATCTTTTTTCTATATAATTGAATTGTTATGTTAAAAAGCTTAAATGCACGCATTTTTAAAGGGAAAAATATTATCATGATTCAAATCATGAATTTTTACTAATGCGAGCCACAAGTGTTTCTATGGTGGCTGATCGAAGCCTACCCAGTAAATTTAATTAACTTAAGTAGGTTCTAGAAATCTACTTTTAATTTTATTTACATAACCATAAATCAATACCACGGAGGTCAATATGAAGAAGAAAAATTTATTGTCAATAACAGCATTGTCGCCATTGCCATTAGTAGCTTTGGCTGCTGCATGTACTAATGACGGACAAAAATCAAACAATAACGAAGACGAAAGAAAAATTGCTAGTTTAACAAATACATTGAAAAAAGCAAGAGAAGATATTGAAAAAAGCAAAAAATTGATTGAAAAATTAACTGCTCAATTAGAAGCACAACAAAACCCAAACTCAAATGATCAAGATAGAATTGCTGATCTAGAAGCTCAAATTGAATTGTTAAATAGAGAAATTGAAAAAGTTAGAGGTAAAAAAATCGAAAGAAGTAATGTTTCGGCTAAAAAATTACTTAACACTTTATCGAAATTTTTAACCGATCAATTTCCAAATGAATTGCAAAGACAGTTCCCTGAAAGATATGAGAGCGAAAAAAATGTTCTAAATCAAATTAGAACAAGTGTTTTAGCTACATTGAACGAGTACAACAATACTCCAGAAGACTTATCTAATTTTATCAGTTGACAACAAGCAATTATCAATGTTTTAGGTCGTGCTTCAGTTGTTGCAAACTATGTTAATAGCGGTTCGAGTGTTGTTTTATTACCTGTTAAAGCAGATGAACAATTAGCAATGTTATTCCAATGAAGAATTGATGATATTGATAGATTGATTGAAGCTGTTAAAGCAAATCAAGACTCAGTGTATAACACAGAGGGCTCTAATGATGATGGTGCGAGCGAAAAACAAAAACTTATCGCTGAATTAGAATCATATAAAGAAGAATACTTGAATGCTAAAAACGAAAAATTATTGATGGCTCAAATTGCTAGTTGATACAGATTGGAAGATAATACTGCAACAGCTGTTGCTGGAAAATTTATTAATGTAGGTTCAGTAACTGACTCAATAGCTAATAGACGTTTCTTAGCAAAATATAAAGTTGATCCAAGTATGACAATTTCGCCATTCCCTGTATATCAATCAATAATTGATCAAGAATTTATTCAAAGTGCCAAAGAAAAATTAACAGCGATGAAAAATCAAGTTGTTGAGTGATTAAAAGTTGAAAAACAAAAACCGTTTGTACGTTCATTGCGTTACACAAAACTTTACACAAAACTAATTTCAACACTTAGCTCTTTAATTTCTTCAACAACTGGCGATAGTGTTAAATATAGCAGTTTTGAATACGAAAAAGACGTTGAATTATTTATTGCTGAAGCCAAAGAATTATTATCACAATTAAAAGCAGTTGACTTTGAAGCAGAGAAAGCAAAACTTGATAAATTAGTTGATGATGCAGTTGGTGCTGACGGAACATTATGAACATCATTCGCAAGCAGAAATACTAAAGAATTTAGAGAAAACGAAGACAATTACGAAAAGATGTATAAAGATTTTAACGATTATTACAGACCCAAAATTGTTGAATTGAGAAACAAAGCACACTCAAACTTCCAAGAATCATTTGTTAGATACACTCAATTTTTAACTTTAGAGGCAGAAATTAATCATGCATACAAATTAATTGACTTGCATAAATTACTAGGCGATAATATTAATGATGACAACTTTAAAGCATTAACTAAATATGATAGTACCGAAGAAATTGATTCAAAAATTAAAGAACAAGAAGCGAAAATTGCTTCATACAAAGATGCTTTAAAACAAAAATGAGATCTAATTCAAGCATTATTACAAGAATATACAGGTTCTACAAAAGAAGAGGCATTGGCTTATATCCAAAATATTTATACCAAAGCCAATGAAGATAAAACATTGTTAACTACAAACTTTGCAGAAGGTGGTAAGTGAAATTCATTTTATTCTGCAGAAGACACAAGAAAAATGATTGAAGAGTTCAGCAACTATTTAGAATTTGTTGAAGGAATCAACTCATCAGCACAATCAAAAGATTATGAATCGCTAATTAGTGATATTCAAAAAATTAAAGAAAAAACAAATAAACTTAAAACAGATTTCTTTGGTTCAAAAACATCTTTAGAAAACCAAGATGAAGCAAACGATGATCAAAGCGACTCTGATTCATATTTTGTTCAATTCTTCAATAATTTACAAGAGCAAGGATACGAAACATCTGGAGAAGAATACAGCAAACAAATTCAATTGTTTACTGACGTTTTAGATTTATACAATAAGTCAAAAGATTTAAACTATGATGATTCTAACCTGGTTACTAATATAAACAATATCAAAACTCAACTAGCAACAGTTAAACAAAATGTTGAAAACGCAAAAGATTATAACAGTCACTACGACTGAAATGTCGAAGGCGAAATTGTAAACCAAATTAGAGATGATATAGCCGTCGATTTATTATGGTTAGATAGAAAACTTCAAAAAGTTCTTTCTGAAAAAGAATCTGGCAATGTTGATGGTGACGGCGGTGCAAAAGCACAATTAGCAAGCATTAAAAATAGACTTGCAACTTTAATTCCTGGACTAGGAAACCCTGCAACTGATACACCTACAAACGAATTAACTTCTTCAATCAAAATCAGTATTGATACAGCAAACGAAGCAATTCAAAATCTAAATAGAAGAAAAAGAAGAATCCAAAATCTAGCAAAATTATTACCAATTCAAGAATTGCTAGTCTTAATTAGATATTATGAAAATAATCAAAAATCAAAATTATTAGAAATTCTTCCTAAAAAATCAAATGACCAAAACGGAAACAATGCAACAGAGGCTAACGGTGGTCAAGATAAAGAAATCGCTGATTTCTTTGATGAATCTCTAAAAATAACTAGCCAACCAAGTTCAGCTAAACAAATTACTTCTGTTGAAGTAGAAAACTTTAGTCACGAAAACCCTGCTGAGCAAAATAAAATATTCCAAGAATTCAGAACATTAGAAGAGCAATATGCTAATGCATTGATTGAATTTATTGAAAACAACGAAGATAGCAAAGAAAATGAACTAAAAGCATCAGTTAACACAGCAAGAAATAACTATTATGAATTTTTAAATTCTCTAAAAGAAAAAGGTGTAATTTTAGATAATAAATTTATCAGAATGAGCGCTGATAGATACGTAACTGATGAAGACGCAGAAGACAAATTAACTCCATTTGATTTATTGAAAAAATATGTATCATCAACCGGAGTTAACAAAGTGGCCACGAATTTATATAACGAATATGTAAAATAAAAAATAAGCGAGGGGATATGAAAAAAAATAACAAGAAACCCAAAAAAGCATTAAATTGAAGAACACTAGTTTGACCTAAATATTTAATTTCACTAGGAATAGTTGCAGCCGCAGCGGGTGCAACTATCGGTGTACTTAAATATAACTCAAGCAACCCGAAATTAGAGGACGGAACAGAAGCTAAAAAATTAAGCAATGAATTTTTAGACTTATCTAAAGAGCCGTCTATGACTTTCGTAAACTCTGAAAAAACAAGTGAAGTAGCTTCATTTGATCCAAATCAAGGTGAAGAAGGTGTTGTTGTTTACAAAGGGAAAGAGTTGTCATACAATGAGTTTCTAAAACAATATTACGAAGCGAATAAAGCATATCCATTTCTAAATATTAGATATGGTATGTTTGATTTTTACAATGAGTACTTAGAAGCTGTTAGTGCAAAAGACTTTTATTCATTTACTAAATGATTTATGAAAAATGTGTCATGAGGTCCCGAAATCATTACTCTTAAAGAGTTTTCAATTGTTAAGGGTGTTGAACTTAAAGGAAATAATATAACATTAGGTTCACACTCTAATCAAGACAAAGAATATACAACAATCAAATTCTTCCCTGATGCGTTTTTCGGTTCTATTCCTTTTTACAGCACAATTAGTGGTCAAGGTAACGCAACGGATTCATTGTTATATAAAATCAATAAAAAACTATTGACTTCTGAAGAAATTCAATCATTTTTAGACAAAGCAAGCAAATATAATGCATTTAGCAATATTTCACTTAAAACGCTTAAAGCCAACTCGTTTAGATCAATCCCTGACATGAGAGCACTAATCAATAAAACTGTTTTTGCCGTAAAAGGACAATTACCTGCTGAATACAAAGACGATGCATTCAGTCCTATTGAAACAGGAAGGGTAAATGCAAGTTCTGAATATGTTTCAATAGTTAATGCCGCTAGCGCTGAAGAAGCTAAAACTAAATTTGCCAAACTATTGAATGAATATGCGAAAAAAGGTATAAAAGGTTTTTCAACTGATATTGAATCATATAGTTTTGAACAAAAAACTATTATGAATATAACTCGTGATTTTGTTGAAGAAACTAAAGAAAAAGATAAAATTGCCGACAAATTTGTTCAATTAAACTTTAATGATGGTAAATCATTCACAATGTTTAGTCCAATTGAAGATGCCGAATACGAAGTGTCATCTACCAATGAAGACACTGACGCAATGTGAGAAAAATCAAAAAATGTACAGAGCATTGAGGCAGGTTTTGACTTAAGTCTAAAAGATTTTAATAACTTAAATAGTGACTTAGATTCTTTATACGCAAAATGATTGTCGGAAAACATACTGCTTGAACAAGCTGATTTTCAATCGTTCAAAGAATTGGTTAAAAAGTTAAAAAGAATTGACGACATTAAAGCAGAAATTGTTAAATTGAGCAATGAAATAAATAAAACTCAAGCAACAGAAGACAATTTAATCGCCACAAATACTTCTGGTCAATTTAGAACAGTTCAGAGTTTTTATGATAATTTAATCGAATCAAACAATCAAGAAAGACAAGAGACTGAAACTAAATTAGGTTTACAATTACAAAAAATTAAAGAACTTAACACTCAAATTGAAAATGAGCACGACAAAGATGAAATAATTAAACTAAAAGAACAAATCTTAAACTTAAATAAACAAGTTCAAGCTGCTCGTGAAAAACTAACCGACTTGAATGAATTATTAGCTAGATTTAATTCAGCTTTAGAGCAATACTATAAATTGCCTAATAAAGAAAAAGTTCAAGAAGTTAACACACAAATCGGTGCATTGTTGAACGAACAAGATGAGTTAAATGAAGAAAAACTAAAAAGCGATGCTGGAAAAATTCTAGCTAGAGCAAATATCCAAAGTGCAACATTTGACACACTTATTGGATTAGAAAAACTTTATACTGACATCAAAGCATCACCGTTTATCAACCCACAAACTGAATTTGCTTCATTAATTGAAAAAGCACAATATATTGTTGATTTCAAAAAGGAAATTGACAAATTTAGACCAATTTATAAATATTATGAAAAATTCCTTGGTGGTGATTTCTTTGCTAGAATCGTGCCTGAAAAACAAAAATTTGTCTTGTATTCACACGATTTAGCTTTTAACCCATTACAATTGATTGCAATTGATGAATTAAAAGAAAATATTGAAAAATCACAAGTTAATTGAAGAGAATATTCAGACATTAACGGTTTCATTCGTTCGCAAAATGATGATGAGCCAAAAGATTTCTTTGTTTATGCCCCTAATGCTAGAAGTGTTGCGGAAGATTTTACTGGCGGTGATGAACAAATTAACGATATTGCGAATAAAATTAAATCTGAATTCAAAACCTTGGAAAACGAGTTTATTGATGAAGCAAGATTAAAAAATGCATATAATGAGCTTTCATCACAATATGATTCTTTAAATATTGCCGATTCAGTGCAAAAAGTTAAAGACGATATTGATAAATTAAGTAAATTATCAAAAGAATTTGAGTACTATATTCCAAACTATGTGAGAATAATGACTCTAAAAGCCATTGTTCAATTTACTGATCAACAAAATCGTCCTACTTTAAAAGACGAAATTCTAGAAATCATTAATTCAAACGATGATTTAAAAGAGCATTTATCTTCGTTTGAATATGTAATGGATAATATTGACGATATGAGAAGAGATGCTGAAAAACAAATTTCAGATTTCAACTTACAAGCTGCCGGCATAATTAAATCTATTTACGACGAATATTCAAAAATAATTACTAATAAAGCAACTCTTGATAGCGGTATTGATCAATACAAAAAAGATAAACTTGCATTTTTCACACAAAAAATCAATGAAATATACGAGAAAATTAAAGATGCTAACTTGTCTGATAGTGCAATAAAAAATAACGTTGAAGATTTATTTAAAGCTCTAACATTATTAAGCAATGATCAAGATTTATCATCAATAATGGCTGATTTCAAAGAACCGCTGAAATATGTAAAAGATATTGCTGCTAAATTCATGATTGACGACACAAACGAATTAATCAGAACATACTTCGCAATTGTCACAAACAATGTTTACAAAACATTTACAAGAGATGGAGAAAATGCTCCTGAACAACGTAAAATAGTTTACCTAGCAACTATATTTAACCCAGTAATTGCTTTCCAAAAACACTTCTTCGATCAAAAAATTGAAAAACACAATGAGTTTTCAGAACTAGCCGAAAACTTGAAAAATGAACTTGACGAATTAGAACAAAATTCACCAGAATATAACCAAAAATTAAGTGAATATACCGATGCACAAGCAAAAGCTAATTTTTATCTTGCGGAAGCTAAAAAATCTTGATACCAAGAATTTGAAGATGAAGAAGAAAATGATGAGAGTGAATCAAGTCAACAATTACCAAACAACAAAAAAATGGTTGATTTATTCAATCTTGACACTCTAAAAGAAGCTTTTGAAGATGCTTACGAATTTTACGATTTTGAAGATGACGGTGAGCACGAATTTGACTTTAGCGAAGAAAATCAACTAAATTACGAATCGAACAAAGAAATTGTTGATGCTTATAACGCCGCTGTTACTCGTTATGTACAAACTAGAAACAACTACAATGATAGAAGAGAAGCTTTTGTTAAAGACATTATTGACAAAGCTGAATCTCTATTGTCTGTTGCAAATGATCTTGAGTCATTCGAGAGACAAATAAACAATAAATATCTTGACGCAATTAAAGCTGCTAAAAACATCAAATTAACTGATAGTGTTAAAAATCTAGTTCTTAACGAAATGATTAATGGTGACGGTCTAGAATTAAACAACGAAAATCAATTAATCGTTGCAACTTCTAAAATCGAGTTAATAGAAAAATTAACTAAATTAGGTATTATAAGTGCTAATGGCGACACCACATCACCTCAAGAATTGGCAAAACAAGCTAATGAAAAAATTCTTCATGTGCAAATTGACAGAACTTACAAAAAAGGTTCAAAACTATTTTTCACATTGAAAGAAGTTAGTGATAAACGTGCTAATGATGTTGATACATTAAAAGCAATTAGATACTTAAAATACAACATTGATGCCAAAGATGATTTCGCTTTAAATACTCAATCATTAGAACAATTAAAAGAAATGTTTTACTCAGCTGGCTACAAACCTTCAATAAAACCAGCAGTTATTAAAGAAGAAGGTAGCAAAATTGTTAAAGACGAAAAAGGCAACGATAAAACAATTTTGACATACAGTGTCTTTGTCGAAGCATACGACGGCTTTAGTGATGAATTATTAAGAAAAGTACCTTGAGCTGCTGAATGATTGGAAGGAAAACACCTAGTTAAAAAAGTTAATGACGAGGGTGAATTTGAGTATTCAATCGAAGATGGAAAATATTTAGGTTTCCAACCAGATACACGTATTGGTCTATGATCACTATTGGCAATGAACAACCCTGATTACAAAGGATTATCAGTAGATTTTCTAAAATTTGTTGCAGCCCATGAGTATGGACACCATATGACTTTAAACGCAGCACAAGATTTAGGAGACAAAGGACAAAAACCACTTTATGGTTCTGCCTTAGTGCCTGGATCAACTCCAAACATTCAAAACTATTACTCAAGAAAAGTATTAGATTTATATCTAAAAGCTAGAACCCACGTTGGTTTAAACTCATCTCCGTTATTGAACCAACCTAATATCGTTTCAGAAAATAATGAAGGTGAATACTTACTATACAACTTAGCTAAAAAACAAGGTGATCAAATTATTATTGATAAAACAACAGTGGAAACTGCTGCCGATGTTTGAGGTCACAATGTTGGCGAAGAAGATTTAAAAACAGCATTAGAAAATTCAAAACGTCGTTTCTTGCAAACATATGAAGGTCTAGTTAAAGCAACCGAAGAGCGTCGTAAAGCAAACGGTATTGATGGTGAAGAAGATAAAAAATGACTTGAAGTATTCGACCTATGATTAATGAATACTTTAGATCAAAACTCTGGAACATTGAACCCAACAAAATACTCTGATGACCAATACCCTGTAAAATACATGACACAAAACGCTGATGGCACCTGATCATTCAAAAAAGCTTCTTTAGATATGTTAAAAGGAATTGCAAAAGATGGATTAGGCAACGATATTCAATTTGAAATTTACAAAGGTGAAGTTGTTCCTAAAATCGTTGAAGGTATCAGAAACGAAGCTACTGGTGATTACACCACAATTAATAAAGTGTTAGTCTTTAATGCTGATGGAACTCCAATTGTGAATGTTCCAACTGGTATTGATTTATCAAGCACCGACTTAAATGTCAATCCATATTATCAACAAAGAAGAAGAGCAAATCAAACTTATAATGCTGCATTAGAGTTTGTAAACAAAAAAATTACTGATGCATCAAATACAATTAAAGCCTTAATTGTTAAAGATTTCTCAATTAACGGTTGAGACTTTGCGACAACCAATACTTCATTGACACCTAAAACTCAAATTGCTTACCCTAGCTATAGTGAAATCTTCCCCGAAGTTGACAAAAACTACAATAATGTATTGCTAAAACCTTACTTAGACCACATCCATTCTAGAAAAAGAGAAACCGGATGATTAAGACCAGGTTATTTCTTTGCAAAATATTATTCAACAGATGGTGAATTGCTTTACGATATTAATGATTCAAGACAAGCAGTGAGAAAAGTAAGATTTTCAACACCAATTGATCAAGAAATATTCTATGTTAACCCATTTATTGAAGATGATGAAACAGGAAGAGAAAAAGATAAATCGAGTGTAACTTTTGCTGACATCATGATTGCTATGTATCTTGGAGATGGACGTAATTATTCAATGGTTTCAGCAGGTGGAAAACAAGCATTATGACTTTCACCAGATGAAATTTATTTACCAAATATCAAACTTTCTCAATCACTAACCACTGGGTTCTTAGCAGACAGTTTTAGTCCGCAAATCCTAAAACAGTTAAACCAACTTCCATATATGAATTGATTCAGTCCATACATGAAAGAAATGGTTGGGCATGACTTAAGAAAACATGTTTATATAATGGTTAACTCAAGTGGTGAAGTTGTTAACGAAAACCCAAGAGCCAAAGATTACCCTGCGTTTTGAGAGATGAGCGCCGTTAAAATTAATGACAACATTTTGGCAAAAGACGCAGCAATATCTTTATTTAATTCATTCTATTCAACAGACGAAAATGGAATAAAACGTTTTGGACACAATATTACATTCAACGACTACAATAAGTTCTTTAGTTTTTCAAGCGTGGATACTACTAGAGCAAAATTAGACCCAGTTAAAAAAGTTGTTAACTGAGATATAGACTATGTTGAATCTAAATTCAATATTGAAAGATTCGCAAACTCACTAAGATCAGCACTTTCGACTGCAACCACTCTTTCAAAAAGCGATAGAGAAAGACTAAATGCTCTATTTGCCCAAGATGGTTCTTACGATAAACAAGTGATGGCTAATGAAATAATGGAAAGATTCACAAGTTCTCCACTTGCAATGTTAGTTAAAGATATTCAATTAGGTAAAATTAAAGAAAAAGTGAATGCAAACACTGATGATGCATTGAGATATGGCTGAATTTTTGACAAAAATCTTGGATATGGACTATATAAATCAAACGATGTGAATGCCGATCCTGATTCAATTGATGAGCACAATTGAGAAATAAGTGTTAAAAAATTATTTGATACTTTTTCAACTTTTGCCACTGAAAATGGTGTAAGTTTAGATGATATGTCGTTATTCGATGAGTTGATTTTAGACGACAAAACACAAATGTATTCAACACAATTACATTTCAATTTCCGTCAATCTAATTTCAGTATGAAAGATATCTTGCTTTCAATAGTTAAAGGTTTCACTAAAAAATCAAGACCTACTTCAGATGTTGAAGAATACTTCAAAACCAAAACTGAAAGAAGATTCAATGAATTCTTCTCTGACTATACATATTCATTTGCCGAAGTTATTAACCGTGATAACTTGCAAATTACCTATTCTCCATCAAATACAGAGTTTAAAAACCTACCATCGTTTTTAACTAATGTAAATGAGTCAAATACTGGTTTAGAATATGTGATCGATGGAACTCCAACTGATAAATGAAATAACTTAAAAGTTAATTTCACTGGCGAACAACGTACAAATGTACAAAACGCAATTATTAATTACGAAATTAATGAGGATACCGAAGCTAAATTACGTGCTGATAAATTGGGTACTGATTTTGAACCAAGTTCATTTGTTAATTCTGAAGCATTTTCGGAAGATTCAAATAGAGTTTCAAACTACTTCGGCCAATTTAAATCAATCAATAACGGTTGATTTAAAGACCGTTGATACAGAGAAATGTTGAAATTTAAACTATACGATGACAATGGTCAACCTATCCACGATGACACAATTAGAATTAAAGATTTAACTGGTAAAACAGTGACAAATCGTCCACAAGCTTATTGAGAATACTACATTCAAGCCCAAGGAATTGGTGATAGAAACCTTTCAAACATTTGAAGAAACACAGATAAAGATGCTGTGGCATTATTCGGTTACTTGAGCAACGACGTTGTTGATAAAGCTGATCGTTTAGTTTTCGAAGATCTATCAACCAAAGAAGTTAAAACACTAAAAATCAATAAAGAAAACAGTAGTAATATGTTCTATTACAAAACTCAACATGTAAATAACGAATCAGATCCTAGCTCACGTCACTACTTAAAAGATGAAGTTTATGACTACACTGATTCTAATGGACACCATAGCGGTTCAGGATTTACAGCCTGAGTTAGTGATTATGCTATTATGTCGAATTATTCAAATAAATTATTAACACCAGGACACGAGTACAAAATTTACTTTGCAAATAAAGCAGGTGAAAAATTAAATATTGACTTAGGAAGCAACGAAAGTGTATCAGAGAATGGTAAAACCTTCTCTCAAGCGCCAATATCTGTTTATAGAAAAGATATTGATGGTAAAAAAGTATCAGTTATAAAAGTTGGTTTCCAATTCAACGGAACAAAATAGGAGGGAAAATGAGTAAAAAATATTGAAAATTATTGAGTTTATTGCCTATCGCAACACCATTTGTTGTTGTAGCTTGCACCAATAACAAAAAAGATGATCATAATCAAAAAACTAAATTAGAGTACAAAAAAGATTATGACTTCGGTTTAGCTACTAACCCAATCAACTCATTGAACTACATTAAATATCCATCAGTAAACACAATTCTTCCTTCTATTGTTGAATCACCTTTAAAATCTGGACCTAACGAGGCAATAAAAAGAATAGCTAATATTCCAAATATCCGTCTTGGAACATATCAAACAGAAGAAGATGGGACTTTAGATAAGTTTTTAAACGATAATCCTAACCCAGAAAACTCGGGTCGTTTCTATTCATTGGATGATTTTGGTTCAGCTCCCGGTAATATCGGAACTGGTTTGACAGACTATTTACCAGTAAATGCAGTTGTTACACCAAGTAATAAGTTTCTTTCAATGAATGTAATACTTAACGATGGTCAAAGCAAATGAAGCAATGGTGATTTAGTTACTGCCGAAGATTACATTGACGCAATGCACTATATCTTTGACTTAGAAACTGGATCACAAAAACAAACAACAATGTTGCAAAGAAAATTCAGAGCTTCAAATGAGATTTTGCAAGCCCAACAAGAATACATTCAAAAATTCAAAGTGGCATATAAAAATCCTTTTGCTTATCCACCTTTAAAACAAGTAAACGGTAAATGAATATATGACGTTTTCAATTTCGATTATTCACCTTGAGCATCACAAGTTGAAGGTGATGAAGAAGCTGTTGCAAAAATTAAAGAAGCTGCTTTAAATTTTGGTTTTTATTCAGGTAGAATGTACTGAAATTTAGACAATAAAACTGTTTTAACATCAATCCCATATTCACCTGATTTTAACTGAGAAGATGATGAAACAATTTTGATGCTTCCTAACCCTGAATATTCACTAAACTTGCACACCGAAAAAGAACTGGAGGAAATACCACAAAGAATTCCTACCAGAGTTAAAAAGTATCTATATTTTGACCCTAAACAAACAATTTCGGATGAATTTACAAAGATTTTGCAGCAATCACATGAGTTAAAACATAAATTAGGGTCTATTTCGTATGATGAATTTGACCCAATCCCTTACCAAGATGCAGTAAATAAGTTATACGCTAATTTATTGCCAAGTGGCCAAACAACACTTGATAATCCTTTTGCTAAACATATTGATCCTAAAAAATACTTTAAAAATAGAGTTTTAGCCTTGGATGAATTTACCTTAAGAATCGCCTATGACGATTTCCAACCAACAAATTTAAACAACGCATATCAAGATATAACATCAATTGTAGTGCCAATCAATAGACGTTTTGTTGAGTCAATTGGTGGAATAAGAGAATTTGGGCTGAAAAAAGAAAACTTTTTAACAAATGGTCCTTTCAATATTGATGAACTTGTTTTAGGTCCACAAGGATTTGTGAGATTAACTAAAAATAATCAATATTATTCAGCTGCAAAAACTATTTCTAATAACATAAAAATTTATTTCTCAAATGACCCAAACATTAACTCAGCAATGTATGATGATGGCTATATTTCAGCCACTAGAATTCCACCTGTTTTACAATGAAAATATTGAACAGATAAAGAACATCGTACATATATGAATAAATCAAACGGTTTTGGTACTATTGCCTTAGCATTTAACTTGGACGCTGAAACAAATAAAAATTCTTTCGTTAATGACCAAAATTTAAGAAATGCGATTTATTATGCAATTGATAGAAATGAATTATTAAACATTGTTGGGTGATCTTCATCATTCCCCGTTATTACATGAACAGCCTTTGGTCAAGCATCTTCTAGTTTTGGTGATGCAGTTGAATCTGGTTTTGAACACGACTATATGTATACCAAATTTGGTTCATACCCTTCGGGCGATGAGTTAAACAACGATAAAAATTATTTAAATAAATATATTTACAAAAAAGCAAAAGAAGAAGCTAAAGATAAATCTTGAGGAATTCCAATTCCTGTACAAAATTACACTCACATTGATCATATATCTAAATCAATGAAATTCGAGACTGTCGATCGTACCGATAAAGGTTATCATTTAGATGTTGCTCGTGCATTTTTGGATGAGTTTAAAAAAGAACATCCAAACCTAAAAAATGTTACATTGAATTTTATTTCTAACTCAACTGACGAGCAAAAAAATGCCGGAATTGCTTTGCGTGATTTCATGAAAAAAGCATTTGGTGACTATGTACAAATTGACATCAAAAACTTACCGGAAAACGTTTATGAAGATTGAAGAACTACTGGTAAATATGACTTAATTTACCGTAACTTCGATGCCTTTGGTAGTGATATTTATTCATATATCAGAGTGTTTCTAAAATCAGATGGTATTGACTCCAAAAGTCAAAAAACAACAGGTTTTAGAAATAACCCTTCAGGTTCATGAACATATGATGAATATTTCAGATCATTAGGATATTCACGTGATGAAAACAATAATCTTGTTATTAATGATCCGGTTAAAGCAAAACAAATAAATGAATTAAAACAAAGATTGAGAATTTTAGGTACTAAGCCAGGTGGTCCGGATGTTTGAGATAAGATAGTTGACCTATCAGTTGTAAAAAATGGCGAAAATATCAATGATTATACTGAAAGACACCTTAGATTTTTCACTTCACAATTTACACCCGAAGAGAAAAAAGACGGTTGAACCGAAGTTATAGCGTTTGCTGTAATAGCTGGTTTTGAAAAAATAGTTAGAGAAACTGCCCCTGTTATTCCTTTAATGGAAGTTGATACTTATTGAGAAGTTTCAAGGGTGAATGGTACTTCGAGTTTATATAGTTACTCGTTGCAATATGCTTATGATGTTTCTAACCCACCATCAGCAACATTGCCAAAAATAATTAAGTAAAGGAGGAAAAATGGAACAAAAAACGACAAATAATATTGTTAGTGAATCAGAACTTGATTTAACTAACAAAGCATATGTTCAAAGACCATCATATGTTGATTTTAACAACAAAATCAAGCCTAATATTTCTAAGCTTGCGATGACGTTCAATATTAAATCTCCTTTAATTAAATTTCTATTGAGATTTCTAATTATTGTCTTTGAATTTTTAACAATCGCTTGAATTGTTATTACAATTACATTTTTTTTAATTAAATCAATTCCCGGTTCTACATCATTAACATTAGGACTGGATGAATCTTCACGAAAAGCTGTTGAGGCGACCTACGGATTAGATAAACCACTAGTTGAACAATATTTTATCTATTTAAGAAATATTTTAGTCGGTAATTTCGGTGTATCGCTTTCAGTCTTTCCAGGCCAAAATATCAATGATTTTGTGTGAATTAGATTCTATAAATCATTCTTAATTGGTATTTTCTCGGTTATGTTAACACTTGTGATTGGAATTCCTGTCGGCGTCTATGTTGGTATGAATCCCGATAAGTTACCCGATCATATTGCAACCGTGATAGTTTCGATATTTTCATCAATACCTTCATTGGTTTTCGCACTATGGTTATTATTATTAGGAAGAACAGTTAAAATACCTTATCTATATGTTGAAACTGATTTAGCAACCTATCTATTGCCTGGATTGGCTCTTTCGTTAGGTTCGATTATCGTCTATATTAAATATATTAGAACAGAGCTAAATAGAGAATTAAATTCACAACACGCAAAATTCGCCTATTTAAAAGGTTTATCAAAATCAAGATTCGTTTGAACACATGCACTTAAACCTTCTTTATTCCCGATTGCTACCTTTTTCCCAGTAGTAATCTTTGGAAGTTTTATTGGAAGTTTATTTGTTGAACAAATATTCTTCATCACTGGTAGTGGTGGTTTATTATTGAACGCTATTACTTCAAAAGACTATAATATTATTTTATTTATGGTTACATTATTCTCATTAATCACAATACTTTCATACACATGCCGTGACTTGCTATATAAAGCGATTGACCCACGTGTTAGAAGAAGTAAATAGAAAGGACACAATATGGCAATTTGAGCATACAGAAATAAGACTTCGCCAAATAACGAACACGGTAAAAATTTAGCACCGAATCGTTTTGTGCAACCTTTAAATTACAAAAAATGAGAATTATTAGGGAATTTATTAGAATTTCATGAATCAAACAATGTTAAAAAACAACAAAACAAATGAATAGATTTCTTCTATCGTTTTTCTAGATCTTTTGCCGGAGTTTTCGGATTTGTGTTATTTATGGTAATTGTACTTAGTGCAGTATTTATTCCTTTTTTCACAAAAGATCCTGATAAATTGAGTATTAATGACAGATATCACAACTTTTTTGAATCGGCTGATTACATTTTCGGTACTGACGCACTAGGACGTGATTTATTCGCTCGTCTTTGATGAGGTTTAAGATATTCACTAGCACTAGCTTTAGTTACGGCTGTAATTCAAGTTTTTGTCGGTTTACTGATTGGAATTACGATGGGTCACTTTCGAATTTTTGACACAATTATGACCTACGTTATTAAAGTAATTTCAAACGTGCCTTCAATAATTATTTTGATTGTTATTACTATTGTTTGACGGCCAACATTTTGAGTTATGGTCTTTGCCCTAACTTTTACTTCATGGACGGGTATCGCTAACCAAATGCGTTCACAAGTATTGAGAGCAAAAACATTTGAGTGAGTTTCGGCTTCGGGCATTCTAGGTACTCCAACATGAAAAATACTGCTTAATTATTTACCTGTTGTTATTCCTTTATTAGTTACCGAAATTGTTTTCCATATTCCTGGTGTTATTCTTTCGGAAACATCATTAGCATTTATTGGTTTGAGTATTGATATTCCAACATTAGGTAACTTGATTTCCGAAGGTTCAAAAGTATTTACGGCGTATCCGCGCTATGTGCTGTTGCCTTCGATGGTGCTTGTGCTATTGACAACATCAATTCAATTAATTGCCGCAAGTATTCAAGATTCATTGTTAAGACAAAGATAGGAGAATTATGAATAAACCCAAGAATTGAAATGATCTATCCTATGATAAAAAAATTGAATACTATGCTTCAACAATGCAAACAACATTGAAAACAGAAGGTGAATTAAATCCAGCACCTTACAGTAAACTTTATCCACAAGTTATAAAAAAATTAGCAAAACCACACCCACTTAATCTTTTAGAAGTACGGAAAGAAAAAAATAAAGGCTTTTGAAAAGATGTGGCTGATTTTTGAAAAAATATTTGTCACGGAATTAGTAGAATTTTTCGCTGAGGCAAAAAATTCCAATCAAATATTGACTTACAGTCATATTTTGACTCAGCACGTATTGAACACGTTTTAGGCGAAGATCTTAAAGTAGCTGCCGAAATTGAAGACATTTATTTAACTTTTAAAAACCCAGCTAACCCTAAAGAAAAAAATCTTGTTTTAAGAGGTCCTAGTTTCAAAATATATGAAGGAAAAATACACTCAATAATTGGCGAATCCGGTTCTGGTAAATCAGTAATTACTTCGCTGTTATACGGTTTGACTGGAAATAACTCAATTGTTGAATCAGGAACTGTGAAGTTGTATGGCTTAGAAGTTCATAATTTCAACTTATATAACTGAGAAAAATCAAAATTAAGAGGTCGGGTAGTTAGTGCTGTTTTCCAAAACCCAATGTCAATATTAGACCCTACGATGAAAGTAGGTAATCAAATTACCGAAGGAATGTTAATTAACGGAATTGTTAAAACTAAAAAAGAAGCGGTTCAAGAAGCAATTAAATATCTACAATTAGCCAAAATTAACAATCCAGAAAAAGTTATGAAACTTTATCCGCATGAACTTTCAGGTGGAATGATTCAACGTATTGCTATTGCGGCAATTGTTAGTCTTAAACCGAAAATATTAGTAATGGATGAACCAACGACCGCTCTTGACCCAACAGTGCAAGCTCTAGTTTTAGACATCATAAGAGAGCTTCAATCAACATTCAAAATCGCAGTAGCTTTCATTACCCACGATTTAGGAGTTGTTGCATCTATATCTGAATTTATCAACATTATGTATGCAGGACAAATTGTTGAATCAGGAACTCGTGAAGAAGTGCTAATGCACCCACAACATCCATACACATGAGGATTGATTTCTTCGATGCCTGATTACAATAATGATGAACGTTTGAATGTGATTAAAGGTGCTGTGCCTTCATCTCTAAACAACATCAAAGGTGATGCGTTTGCAGTGCGTAATGATTACGCATTAAAAATTGATTTAGAAGAAGAAGCAAACTTTTATTATGTATCGCCAACCCACTATGTTAAATCTAATTTGTTGGACGAAAATGCACCATTTTATGAGCCACCTAAAATCATTCAAAATCTTTGAAAACGTTACTTTGATCGTTTGAAATTAATTCATGGTGAAAATATTTTTGTCTCACACGATGATTACATGAATGATTTAAATAAAGTACAAGAACATAATGCAAAAGTTATTGAGATAAAAGAACAACAAGCACACGAAATCGCACAAAAACAACAACAAATCGAGGAGTCATAATGGAAGAAAAAAAATATTACGTTGAGACCACTCGTAGTGGTAAAAAACTTTACCGCCCAATCAGACCTGGTACTGAGGAAATGTTGAATTCTGTTGATAAAGAAGCGATTGTGCAAATTAGAAATATGGATGTAACTTATGGTTATGGTGCAAACACCTTTTACGCGCTAAAAGATTTAAACCTAAATATTTATCAAGGTGAAGTTTTAGGTTTAGTTGGTGAATCAGGTTCGGGTAAAACCACTGCCGGAAGAGCAATTATCGGCTTAACTCCACACGCATTTGGTCAAATTAAAATCTTAGATCGTGTGATACCAAAAAACAGAGATAAAATTTTTAAATGGTCAAAAAAAGGTAGAGACATTATTAACTTTATGGTTAATAAAGTCCAAATGATTTTCCAAGATCCAACTAACTCATTAAACCCATTTAAAAATGTGGAAACTGTAGTTGGTGAAGGTTTAACAAATTTAAAAAATTCAAGATATATTTATTTGACTAATGTTGATACTGAAACATATGTTGAATTAAACAAAAAAATCAGTGAGATCAATCCTGATCTTGCCCTTTCTAAAGATGTGTGATCAGATATTAGAAATAACTGAGAAAGTGCCAAAAGTTTGTATAAATTTGTTTACGAAGATACTAAACAAAAACTTAATAATTTAAGTATTAAACTCAATAATGAACAATATGAATCATTAATAAATTATTTAGAATCACGAAGAGAAATTCGTGATGCAGAAAATAAATTGAGCGAAAAGCAATATAAACGTAAATTAATTGTTGATATTTTAAATCAAGTTGGTTTAGATGAAACTGTGCTAAATAGATATCCATTAGAGTTTTCTGGTGGGCAACAACAACGTGTGGGAATTTGTCGTGCTGTTGTTTTACAACCACAAATTTTAATTGCCGACGAACCTATTTCCGCACTTGACGTTTCAATTCAAGCGCAAGTTATTAATATCTTTAAAGAGCTAAAAGAAAAATATAATTTAACTATTATCTTTATTGCTCACGATTTACGAATGGTTGAATATATTTCTGACCGGATTGCAGTTATTAATAAAGGTACTTTACTTGAAGTTGGACCGAC
Organism: Mycoplasma sp. HS2188; assembly: GCF_025209835.1. Classification (NCBI taxonomy): domain Bacteria; kingdom Bacillati; phylum Mycoplasmatota; class Mollicutes; order Mycoplasmatales; family Mycoplasmataceae; genus Mycoplasma; species Mycoplasma sp. HS2188. Next base: position 78,038 of record NZ_JAOAOI010000003.1, read on the forward strand.
TAAATCAGTTATCCATAATCCACATCACCCATATACTCAAAGTTTATTGGATGCTGTTCCTTCAATTGAAGCCGAAAAAGGTTCATTGGTCGGTAAAATTTATGACCCAAGTATTCACGATTATGATGAAGAACATCAACCAAAATGACAAAAAGTTACTGATAAACATTTTGTTCTGGCATCTGATGAAGAATTTGAATCAATTAAAGAGCAAGCTAAATTGTATAAATCAAAATTTATAGATTAATTAAAACACCTTTGTAGGTGTTTTTTTGTTATCTAAAAGAATTTATAAATATAAAAATGTAATCAATTAATATTACTAATTAGAATTTTATATGAATATTATTCACCACTTCATATGGTATTGACTAGCATTAACAAACAAACTTTTTCAATTCAAAGGGATGGTTCAAGGTTTATATAATAGTGCTTAAGCATGATTGATTATTTTAAAAAAATTATCAGTTTAAGGCAAAATCAATAATAAGAAAAAAACCTGAATCGCAATGATTCAAGTTTTTTATGTGTTCAAATTTATTGTCGGTCGTTTTGTTTGATGTGTTTTAATATATTGCCATTATAAAAATGTTCGTAACTTAAGGTAATGTCTGGTTCCACACCGTCTTCGGTATTAGGGAATTCGTCTAAGGTTTCGAATGCCTCATTGCTTTTTCCTGCGTATGCATTGACCGAAGAAATATCAACATTTGTTCCGTCAGGTAACACGGTTGGCAATATTGAATACATACCACCAGCAGTTTTTTGACCGATTAATGTTGCAAGATTATTGGTTTTAACAACATGAGCAAACATATTAGCTGCACTAAAAGTTATTCCGCTAGTTAAAACATATCAGTTATATAGATTTGCATAACCGTCATTTTGATCAAATGTACCATCATTGTTCGTATCGACTAAGTACTCGATGTCATATAGAATTTTCGACATTTTATCCATAATAACTTGTTTAATTTTTTTCTCGCTATTGGTTAAGAATCCTAAAAGTTGTTGAGCAGACAAAGGCGATCCACCGCCGTTTTGTGATATATCAAGAACTATGTTTTTGATTACATTGTTATTTTTGTTGTTGTAATCTTTGATTTGTTCCATTGCTTTTAACATAAAGAAAAATGTATCATATTTCCATAAATCATTTGCATTTACTCTACTTGGTTCAATTTCCAAATTAAATGAGTCGATAGTTATTCTCGCTGTGTCATTTTCTACTTGGAATAACTTATTTGGGTCTATTTCGGTTTCGTTTTCGCTATCAACACCATATTTTAATTCGTATAATTTATTTGCCAATTTATCATATTCTTTACTTTTAGCCGAAGTATCGACATTATTAGGTACATATTTTTCATTTGTTTGCGCATAAGATTTGGAGATTATTCTCGAGTGTGCTTCGTTTAAATATACTCCCCACAATTTTTTATACGCAGAATAATATTTACTTGGCGTTGTTGATAATAATTCATTTTCTAAATTAGTCGTCTTAGCGAAAGAATAAAAATCAATAGCATTTCCGTTGCGTTTGTATAATTCGTTGTTTAATCCATAGAAATTATCAAATAATAATGCTAGAAAATCATAATTTTCACGACGTTGTGCTCCTGTAACATTTTTGTTACCAGAGTATAAAGTTTCTATTTCTCGATCTAAGCTATCTGTGTCGGTAGTTCTACTTAGCTCATAGCTCAAAATTAATAATTTATCGTTATTATATTGAATATTATTGTAGCCGTTTGACATAAAGAATAAGTTAAATATTGCTAAAGGAATATATACAAAATTGTCTTTGACAATAATATCGAAGTTATATTTTTTAAGGTTAATATCTAAGGAATCGCTTTCTTCGACACGGTTGTATTGATAGACATTTTCACTTTCATTTAGATGAGAATTGTATTGTGGGTCGGGAGTTTCGCTTTGATCGTTAATAATAAAAGAATTTTCTGATGTGTAGGTAATTTTTTCTTGTTCAGCATCAAAAATTAAGTCATCACTATCATTAACTTTGTATGAAATTATTGATGGTTTATTTGATTTGATTTCTTTAAGTGCCGTAACACTGAAATAACCTGGAACATTTGTGAAAAATTCATTGATATTTACATATATTTGTTGATTGGTTTTATGTTTAAATAAAGACACATATGAAGGTTCACTAGTATTTTCGACTTCGTCATCTTCAACAATAAAATCATTGTTTTGTTCAATTGGGTCAATTAATTGTACATTGTTACTAATTAAGTCTAACTCAGCCGGTGTCGGAGCAACTAAGTGGTCTTTTGCTATTATATTTGTTGTCGAATCATTTTTTTCTTCGTTATTGATGTTGGTCTTTCCTTCATTATTGTTTTCGACAACAGTATTATTTGTTGAATTTTGATTTGTATTATCTTTTTGTTTATCTCTTCCTTCTTGTTTCTCAATTGCATTTTTTTCTGTATTTTCATTGCTATCTTGTTTAGTTTTTTGTTTCGTACATGATGCGGTAAATAGTGCGATCGGGAAAAAACTTGCAGAAATTGGGAGACTTATTAATTTTAAAATTTTTTTATTTCTCATACTTATTATTATATAAAATAAACCACCTTAAAATAGGACAAAAAATAAACCCGAAGCATGAAAACAAGGGTTTATTTTTTAGTATGTCGAACGCGTTGTTTAATAATCGCCGTCCCATTCGAATTCATATTCAAAAATTCTAACTGTGTCACCAGGTTGAATGCCTTTTTTGATTAAGTCGTCTCAAACGCCGATTTTTTTCAATATATTATTGAATCTTAATAAGTTATCATAACTAACCAACGGAATTTTTTCGTATAGATGTTTAATTTTAGGTCCACTAATTTCGTAAAAACCTTCATATGGTTTTATGACTTTGTATTCTTCTTCAAGCATAATTTCTACAACTGAATCTTCTTCAATCTCTTCAACAGGTTTTAACTTATTGATTTCAATCAAATTGAATAATTCTTTCTTTACTTCATCCAGATTTTCGCTTGTTAAAGCAGAGATAGATACAATTTTAATTTCAGGGTATTTTTGTTTAAATTTACTCAAATTTTGTTCAAAATCCGGTAAATCAGATTTATTAGCAATTACTAATTGGTCTTTTTTCTCCAAGTTTAAACTGTAGTTTTTTAGTTCATCTTTAATAACTTCAAAATCGGCAATTGGGTCTTTATATTCACTACCAAAGTCAACAATATGCGCTATAACACGACATCTTTCAATATGTTTTAAAAATTGAATTCCCAATCCCTTTCCTTGTGAAGCACCTTTAATAAGTCCAGGTAAGTCAGCAATTACGAATGAATTATCGTAATATTTAACCATACCAAGCTGAGGCACTAAAGTTGTAAATTCATACTCAGCCACTTTGGCTTTAGCATTCGACAAAGCACTTAGTAATGTTGATTTACCGGCCGATGGTTTACCAACCACACCAACATCAGACATAATTTTTAAAACGATATGTGCATCGTATTTTTCGCCTTTTGTTCCGTTTTCACTAATTCTTGGGGCAGTGTTACGTGGAGATTTAAATTTCATGTTTCCACGGCCACCTTGCCCACCTTTGGCAACTAAGTATTCTTTTGGTTCAATAATATCAGCAACTACTTTGCCGTCACGATAAACCACTGTACCAATAGGAACGGGAATATATTTATCTTTACCGGCAGCACCATAAAGGTTTTTAGGGCCTCCGTTAACACCATCATCGGCGGTGATTTTTTTATTACCATAAAGAGATAAGAGGGTATTTTTACCTAAATCACCAACGAAATAAATGTTTCCGCCACGACCACCATCGCCGCCGTCAGGACCACCTTTATCTACATGTGCTTCACGACGAAAAGAAATCATTCCGTCGCCACCCTTTCCGGCGATAAGCTGTATTTTTATTTCATCAATAAATCTAGCCATTTTACCTCCTTGATAAATTTATTTTTCGTTTTCGCCATTCAATCTTGAAATATAGTCTAGAATAGCAATTCCCAAACCGTGCTCTTGCACTGATCTTGTCACATATTTTGCTTTTTCTTTAACAAAATCTTTTGAATTATCCATTGCGTATGAATAATTGAAACGTTTGAACATCGAGAAATCGTTTTCACTATCTCCGATTACCATTACGTCATCAGTTGTGTATTGTTTAAAAATGTTTTGAATCATTCATGTGATTGCTTTACCTTTAGAAGCACCACGAGGTAAAATTTCTAGGTTCATATGAGTTTTAATTAATTTAACATCATAATTTTTTAGAACGTCAATTAACTCATCAACATTTTCTGTGGTTTCGAAATAAACTTCGATTTTTGAAACATTTTTAATTTCTTGTCCCTCGTATAACTCAAATTGGTCGAAGTTTTCGTACTTAAAGTAAATACGGTTTAAAAATTCTTTATCTTCATCTTTGAAAATGTAGAATGCATCTGAACTTCAACCAGCAGCAGAAACTTTTTTCTCTCTAAATAAGTCAAAAATCTTTTTAACTTCGCTCTCTTTAATAAATTCTTCACGAACGAATTTATAGTGTTTAAAATCATAGATCTGAACACCACTAGAACCGATGATGTAATCGGCATTAACTAATTTTGCCAGCTTAAACATTTTTGGACAAATAGGATTACCTGTTGCAATGTTAAAACTTAACTCGTTTTGCTTAATTATGTTTAAATTATAAATTGACACATAACCGTTGCTTGTGTAAATTGTGCCGTCAACGTCACTAAACACAATAGGTTTCTTTTTCATAATTCCTCTTTTCCGACATTTGTCTATAATCTAGTAAATAATACATTAATTTTTTATTTAAATTTATAAATTAAATAGATATTAATAAATTTTGGGGGAAAAACTAACACACTTTAAGCCATTTTGCTTAATGTTTTGTGTTTATTATCAAACATAGTTTTCTTATTAATTATAACGAAAAAAAGACATTGATCTTGTTAATAATTTTGGTGATTTTCTTTGTGAAATAAAAAGCAAAAGTTCCGCTTTTTGAATTTGACAAATGAGAACTTTTGTTTTTTTATTTCACATCTTGTTAATAATTTTGTTGACTTTCTTGCAAAAAAATAAAAAAATAAAATATACATGTGACATTCTGAGAATTCAAAACAAAGTGTCGCAAGTGTATTTTATTTAGGAGATAAAAATATGAAATTAAAAAAAATTAATGTTTTATTCATTACCTGTTTTAGCTACCGCAATAACACCATTAGCAACAATTGCATGTAATAAAGAAGACAACAACTCAAAAGCCAGAAGAAAAATTCAATGATTTAAAGAAAAATACGGCAAATTTCCAGGGTCTAAAGAATATATTGATGCTTTTTCAAGTGGGTACGACGAACTAACCAAAAATGGAGCAGAACAACTTACAGATGAGCAACTTGAGCAATTTATAAATTATATTGGTCGTATCGCAGTATATAGTGATCAAGCACTACATTAATTGAGTTTTTATATAGCACATTACGGTTTTATAACTAAGATAAATACAGAGCATCAGATTTAATTGATGCCTGTATTTTTATCAAAATTTTCAACAATGTAAGACAATAAACATCAGTAAAAAATGAAGAAAATATGGTAAAATTTACTCGTAAGTTTTACTTATATATTTATATAAAGAAAGCTAGTATACATAAATCGCACGTTATCAGATTTCACGAACTTTCAAGAATTTTGATTTTTTAAAAAAAGGAGATAAAATGACCCCACATATTCACGCAAAAAAAGGCGAAATTGCCAAAACAGTTTTAATGCCAGGAGACCCATTAAGAGCAAAATTTATTGCTGAAACTTTTTTAGAAGATGCTAAATTAGTAAACACAGTAAGAAACATGTTTATTTACACAGGTAAATACAACGGAAAAGATGTTTCAATCGCTGGTTCAGGGATGGGATGCCCTTCTATCGGTATCTACAGCTATGAATTATTCGCATTCTATGATGTAGACTCAATTATTAGAATTGGTTCTACTGGATCTTATATTCCCGAATTAAAACTTTACGATACAGTTTTAGCTACTGAAGCAGTAGCAGATAGTTCTCACTTTAGAAGATTAGTTTTAGGAAAAGAATTTGAATCAAACGTTTCAATGCCTTCTGCCGAATTAAACGAAAGATTAAAAGAATCAGCTAAAGCGCAAGATATCAAATTAATCGAAGGAAGAGTTCACTCATCAGATGTATTCTATTCAGTTCAAACACTTCAAGAAAGAATTGATGAAACACAAGCTATTTGTGTTGAAATGGAATCTTTAGCATTATTCACAAATGCCGAAAAATTAGGCAAAAATGCAGCATGTTTATTGACAGTATCAGATAATATTGCTACTCAAGAAGAAACTACACCTGAAGAAAGACAAACTGCATTTACAAATATGATGAAAGTTGCTTTAGGAGCAGTTAAATAATGAGAATTGTTGATTTAATTGAGAAAAAAAGACTAAACAAAGAATTAACTAAAGAAGAAATTCATCACTTAATTTCAACCTATGTATCAGGAGATACACCAGATTATCAAATGTCAGCCTTTATTATGGCTGTTATGTTCAATGGAATGACTAAAGAAGAAATTGCTCAATTCACTAAAACAATGATGCACTCAGGTGATGTGATTGATTTAAGTTCAATTCCAGGAATTAAAGTTGATAAACACTCAACAGGTGGTGTTGGTGATAAAACAACTTTAGCCGTTGCTCCAATTGTTGCGGCTTTAGGAGCTCCTGTTGCTAAAATGTCTGGTAGAGGATTAGGTCACACAGGTGGAACATTAGACAAACTTGAATCTATTCCTGGATTTAGATTTGCTTTAAGTGAAAGTGAATTTATCGAGCAAGTTAAAAAACACAAAATTGCAATTATTGGTCAAACAGGACAATTAGTGCCTGCTGACAAGAAATTGTATGCATTAAGAGATGTTGTTAACTGTGTTCAGTCAATTCCTTTAATCGCTTCTTCAATTATGTCTAAAAAATTGGCAACTGGTTCGGATGCTATTTTGTTGGATGTTAAATGCGGTAATGGTGCATTTATGAAAAATGAAGAAGAAGCTATTGAATTAGCGAATACAATGATTGAAATCGGTAAATCATTGAACGTTGATGTTCGTGCTGAAATCACCAACATGAACCGTCCAATCGGTAGAGAAATCGGTAACAAAAACGAAGTTTTAGAAGCAATTTGAACCCTACAAGGTAAAGGCCCACAAGATTTTAATGAGCTAGTTATTTCGTCTTGTTCAACAATCTTATTGCAATCTAAATTAGAAACCGATTACGATAGAGCAAAACAAAGAGTTATCGAAGTAATGAATAATGGTAAGGCATTGGACAAATTTATTGAAATGGTAAGAGTTCAAGGTGGTGATGCTGATATCTTAATGAAAGAAGCGGAATTTTGAAATCCAAAATACAAACACGAAATTAAAGCAACCCAAGATGGTTATTTAGAAATTTTTGATTCTTTAACATTCGGTATTGTGGCAATGAAACTAGGTGCCGGACGTGCTAAAAAAGAAGATTCAATCGACTTTGAAGCTGGAATCACATTGAATAAAAAAACTAATGAAAAAGTGCAAAAAGGTGACACTTTATTCACTCTATACTCATCAAACCCAATTGACTTAAAACTAGTCGATGAGTTAGCTAGCGCTTATAAATTCAATGATAAAGAAGTTGAAAACAAAATAATTATTGCAAAACTAGGATAGGAGAAAATATGACAAACTACAACCAAATGATTGACCACACATATTTAAAAGCTGACGCAACAACAAAAGAAATCGATAAACTATTAAACGAAGCAATTCAATACAAATTTAAAACTGTATGTGTTAATGCTTCATGAGTTCCTTACGCAAAAGCAAAATTAGCTAATAGTGGAGTAGGCATCACATCAGTAATCGGTTTCCCTTTAGGTGCTACTCTATCTCATGTTAAAGCTTTTGAAGCTGCCGAAGCAGTTAAAGCAGGAGCTGATGAAATCGATATGGTTATTAATATCGGAAAAATGAAAGAAGGCGATTACGCTTACGTTTTAGAAGATATTAAAACTGTTAAAGCTGCTTTACCTAACAATGTTTTAAAAGTTATTGTTGAAACAGCTCTATTAACTAAGGAAGAAATCGAAGAAGTGACAAGAATTGTTATGAAATCAGGTGCCGAATTTATTAAAACTTCTACTGGTTTTGCTTCAAGAGGTGCTTCTTTAGAAGATGTTCAAATAATGAAGGCAATTGCTGGCGACGCTTTATTAATTAAAGCAGCCGGTGGCATTAGCAACAAAGAAGATATGATTAAAATGGTTGAAGCCGGAGCAAATAGATTCGGAACTAGCCGTTCAATCGCTATTGTTGAAGGTAAATCTTCAAATGAAGGATACTAATTAACCCACATTACTTATAATAAAAATTCAGGTTTAATTTAAAGTTAAACTTGAATTTTTTATTTCAATAATTGTGCATTAAAAAAAATCAATAAAAATATTAATTTTTTCCGTTTTTTGCCATTTTGGATAAAAAACCTTTTTATTAGGCATGAAAAAGTGAAAGATTTGAACTCTGGGTACGCTCGTACCTATAATGGTGTTTGGGGTTACTACTTCTTTGGTAATTGATAAGAAAGAGAGTTATATAAAACCTAGAGAAACGCCAAAAGAATTTAAAATTAAAATTGAAGGTGCTGTGCTAAATAAAGGTGAATATATAGCTAAAAAAGGAGATAAATTATTTGATGTCATCAAACAAGCACAACCCTTATCAAACGCAAATTTAAAAGAAATAGACATCGGTTTGTCTATCAATAAAAATATGAGTATATTTATTGAATATGATATTGAAAAAGGCCCGTTTCTTGACTGAAAATTATTGAATAAATCAACTCAATTATCCAGATATGGTATTAAAAAAAGTATTGCTAGCAAATTGTTAAAATACAGAAAAACAAATAACAAAACAACTTGGACAAAATTAGGACAATTAAAAGGAATTGGACCAGAAACATTAAAAAAATTAAGAAAAATTTTAATTCTTTAATTTTTTTAATGCTTTTTCCTATTGTTTTACATTTATCGGCAATACCTATTGAAACTCAATACTTTTGAATATTTTTTTCAATAATTTATACATTATTTTTCGGTTTTTTATGACCTAAACAAACTTGAATAGCATTAATTTTAATACTCTGTTACATATTTTTATATCTCTTAAGAAAACCCGATGTTTATATCAGTGGTATTGAATACAATATCAAAGGCCGAATTGCTAAAACATCAAATAAATACGCAATCATCAACGTCAATAACAACAACTTATTAATTTACTTAAATAAATACACAACACCTAATCGAGTTTATGTCGGCGATATTGTCGAAATCGATGCGTTTATTGAAAAAACTGATAGTAAAAATTATTTTGCTTTAAGTAATAATATTCAATATTTTATTAAAAAAGGTTATATTAAAACCATTAAAAATCCTGATTATTCAATCGATGCTTTTATTGAAAATTATTCAGCGAGCGGCGGTGACTATTTTAAAAAATATTGAAAATTAATACTTTTTGGGATAAATAATGATTCTCAAGATGTGATTGCTAATGCAATCAAAATTAACATAATACATTTGCTGGTTATTTCGGGTTTACATTTTGAAATCCTATTTAAAATATCGAATAAATTAATCGCCAAAATTAGAAATAAATGAGTTAGCAATAGTATTAAATATTTTTGTTTAATATTAATTTTTTACTACCTTACCATTATCAATAATCCGGTACCGGCTTTGAGAGCATTTATTATGCATGTGTTTTTGATGCTTTTTCCCAAGAAAAATTGAAGTGCATTGGTTTTTAGCGCCTTAATAATTTTCGCTATTGATTTTAACAACATAATTTCGATCACTTTTTTGCTTTCATATTCAATTACGCTTGTAATATTAATCACTAATAAAATATTCACAAAGTGAAAAATAAATAAGGTATTACGTTATATATTGTTTATTATTATTCTTTATTTATATATGGTAGTGTGAACAATTAAAATGAATAATTTTGTTAACATTACTGGAATAATATATTCACTCGTTTTAGCACCAATTATTGAGATAGTATATATTTTAAGTATATTTTTTTCATTCAGTCCGCTATTTTTAAACCTAATTTATTTAATTCTTGACAAAATAATAATTATGGCAGCGAAATTTAGCATAGTTATAGCGACATCGCTAAATATTTCTCAAAAAACTTTATTAATTTGAATGATATCTTATGCATTCTTTTTACATATTCCACTGTTTTTTAGACCTAAACGTCATAAATAAAAAAATTAGCACTTTAATAGTTCGAGTGCTAATTTGTGGTAAAATAGTTATGTAAAACAAAAAAAGAAACCGGACGAAAGGAAAATAATTATGGCAAAAGAAGTTATTATTGGTATTGATCTAGGTACCACAAACTCAGTTGTTTCAATTGTGGATAATGGAACTCCTGTAGTACTAGAAAACTTAAATGGAAAAAGAACAACTCCTTCAGTTGTTTCGTTTAAAGATGGCGAAACTATTGTTGGGGATAATGCTAAAAACCAAATTGAAACAAACCCTGACACAATTGCTTCAATTAAAAGATTAATGGGGACTAAACAAACTGTTAAAGCGAACGGAAAAGAATATAAACCTGAAGAAATTTCAGCAATGATCTTGAGCAATTTGAAAAAATATGCTGAAGAAAAAATTGGTCACAAAGTAGAAAAAGCTGTTATTACTGTTCCTGCTTACTTCAATAATGCTCAACGTGAATCGACAAAATTGGCTGGTAAAATTGCCGGTCTTGAAGTCATGAGAATTATTAACGAGCCAACTGCTGCTGCATTAAGTTTTGGATTAGACAAAACAGAAGAAGAGAAAAAAGTATTGGTATTTGACCTTGGTGGTGGAACATTCGACGTTTCTATCCTTGAATTAGCAGATGGTACATTTGAAGTTTTATCAACTGCCGGTGATAATGAATTGGGTGGTGATGATTGAGATAATGCAATCGTTAAATGACTTGTTGAAAAAATTGAAAAAGAACACAACTACAATGTAAAAGAAGACAAAATGGCAATGGCTCGTCTAAAACAAGCTGCTGAAAAAGCAAAAATTGACTTGTCATCATCAATGACTGCAAATATTTCTTTACCATTCTTAATTTTTGTGGAAGGTAAAGCACCAATTAACGTTGAAGCGACTTTAAAAAGAAGTGAATTTGAACAAATGACTGCATCTCTTTTAGAAAGAACAAAAGCTCCTATCGATAGAGCTCTTTCAGATGCTAAACTATCATTATCAGATATTAGTGATGTTTTATTAGTTGGTGGTTCAACAAGAATGCCAGCTGTCCAAGCGTTAGTTGAATCTAAATTAGGTAAAAAACCTAACAAATCTGTTAACCCAGATGAAGTTGTTGCGATGGGTGCTGCTATCCAAGGTGCTGTTTTAGCAGGTGATATTAATGATATTTTATTGGTAGATGTTACACCACTTACACTAGGTATTGAAACTGAACACGGTGTAGTTGCTTCACTAATTGACCGTAACACTAGAATTCCAATCACTAAATCAAAAACCTTTACAACTGCAGCTGATAATCAAACAGCAGTTACAATCCACATTGTTCAAGGTGAAAGAAAACTAGCAAAAGACAATAAATCATTAGGAATGTTCAATTTAGAAGGCATTGATCCCGCGCCACGTGGTACTGCGCAAATTGAAGTTTCATTTACAATTGATGCCAACGGTATTACAACAGTTGCAGCGAAAGATGCAAAATCAGGGAAAGAAGAAAGTATTGTAATTAAAAACTCCTCAAAATTAAGTGACGATGAAATTGATAAAATGGTTAAGGATGCTGAAGCAAATAGAGAAGCAGATGAAAAACGTGCTCAAGAAATAGAAACTGAAGTTCGTGCTGAAACATTAATTTCAAAAATGAAACAATCACTAGACGAAAATAAAGATAAAATCAACGATGAACAAAGAAAACAAACACAAGAAAAAGTTGATGAACTACAAAAATTACTAGATGATAAAAACTATGAAGAACTAAAAGCAAAACTTGACGAAATTGATAAAGCATTTGAAATGATCTCGAAACAAATGCAAAACCAAGAAGCTAATAAAGAAGCACAACCAGACGGTTTTAAAGAAGAAGATTCTAAATAATAATACAAAAAAATATTGAGGAATTTGGTCCTCAATATTTTTGTTATTTTCTGTGATTTATTATTTTAAATTTAAATAATCTCTTTTTTTATAAATAATATAATTTAACAAATAAATTTAGGAGGAAAAATGAAAATAAAAAATAAATCATTGTTTAATAGTATATTGCTGACATCATTATCACCAATAACCGCATTAGCAGCAGCATGTACTAACGATAATAAGGGGAAAAAAGGTGACGAAAATGTCAACAACCATGAGGTTACTAAAAAACTAGCTGATAGCAAAAATGAATTAACTAGATTAGTGCAAAGACTAAATACCGAAACATCTTTTCCTGAAGCAAAATATGATGATTTGAGTAAATTAATCAATCAATTTATTGAAAAAATGAACAATTTCAATCAATTAAGTGACAACGATAAAAAAATGTTGCTTAATAGTTTAACAAATGATGTTCAATCTTTTAAAAACAGATTTAATTTTGTCAAAAATATCAATGTTTATTTAGGTGTGTTAAACAAAATTAAAGCGGATTCTAATCAATACAGTAATGATGAAGGTTTTCAAAATTTACTTAATGAAGCACAACTATTGGTTGAGTCAAATGTTGAAAAAGCATTAAACTTATCAATTTCGCACACTGAAATTAATTCATTGTCGAGTGCTATGGCAAAATATCCAGCAGACTTAAATACAAAATATAGTAAATTTAAAAACAAATACAGTGAAGAAAATAGAGAGAAAAATACTGTAAATTCATACATAAATTCAGTAAAAAATCAAATTGAATACTTAACACAAATTAAAAATGAAACTTTAAAAAATGAAATTAGTTCAAATTTAAATCAATTTATTCTTAAAACAGAACAACCAAATAAAACATCAGAAGAAATAAAAGAATTAAGAAAAGAAATTGTTAATATTTACGAACAAAATGAAGTAAAAATCAATAAAAGCATTCAAGTACAAAATGCATCTGAAAATTTAAGTGTAAATGAATATTCATATGTCAATTACTTTCCGGAATATGACGTTAAGTCAGCAAAAATTTCTTTATACAAAGAAACTAATGAAGTTGTTCCTTATGTTGGTTTATTAGATATCATCTATAAAATGAATGGTGTGTATCAAAGTAATAAATTTAAGTTATTATCACACGAAGGCAATTTGTGAACATTTAGAGTTGCTGACCAAGTAAACATAAAAGTTAATACTGACGCTGGTGTATTCGAAGCTGATTCACCATACTTTTCGAGAATCACCGAACCATTGCAAGGTATGGATTATTTACAATTTTTAAAATCAAAAAATTCACAAACTCATCAAGGTAAACCAAAAGTTACTTTTAATTTAAAAGAAGCTGGACTTAAATTTATTAACAAACAAAATGATTTATTAATTCCTCTATCTATTTTCAATATCTTATTCAATTCGCCAAATTATTACAACCTTTATTTTGAAGGGCAATATATTTATGGTGTTTCAATGTATGTTGAAGCTGGCAGACCAAATTATGAAACAATTAAAACAAATGCACTTAATAGAGCAAGTCAAACAACTAAGGACAGGGAATATAACTTCAATGTGTTGAGATTCTTGATGAACAATTTTTATGGCTTAAAAGACAGAAAATTTAAAGATCAAAAATGAGAACAAACTATTACCGAATTTGATAAAGATTTATTCTTATCAACTAATACTGCAGACAATAATGAAGCAATAATGAATTTAATTTACACTGATCTGAAAGATAGACACTCATCAGTTCACTCATTGTCTTTTTATAACCAACCTGAACTCCAACCTGATGTTAGAGCCCAAAACCAAAATGCTACTTGACTAACGCCTTATTTATCAACTTTATTTTTACAAAGCCAAAAACAAGAGTACTTTAAAAGTCAAAACCTTGATTCAAGAAATTCACTATTTGCAGCTTACAACACAACCGGATATATTATTCCACCAAACTTTACAGTAGGCTCTAAACGGGCAATTGAGACTGAAAATGCTCTTTCCGATACATTCATTTTATTCAAAAAATCAATGGAATTGATTGAAGAAAACAACAAAAAAGCCGATAGTACAAAAATTAAAAATATCGTTATTGATTTATCTCTAAATGGTGGCGGTTTGTCGGCGGCTTTAATCAAAGCATTAGGCTTTTTGACTGATAAACCAATTACTAATATTCAAGTTAATAAATTAACAGGTGCATTCACTTTTGAAGAATACGATGTCGATGCAAACGCCGATAACAATTTTGATGATTTAGACGGATATGGCGAAAAATATAAATTCTATATTTTGAGTAGTATCAATACATTTTCATCAGCAAATATAATGACTGGGATTGCTAAAACTAATAATCTCGCAGAAGTTATAGGTCATAAAACTGGTGGTGGAGCATTTTCGATTTTACCGACAACTTTACCTGATGGAACTTCATTGTCAATTTCATCTGTTGAAGGAAATTACACATCTAATAAAGCCTTTGACCAAGTTGATTCGATTTCTGAATTAATCGACATTGAAGGTGGTGTTGAAATTGATGAAAATAGAATGATAGAGTACTCAGATTATTACGATTTACCTTACATTGATTTTCTAATCAATAAATGACAAGGCAATAATATTGCCAATCCACACGGTCAAACAAATCCAAACACAAATCCATATAATATACCAACATTAGAATCGCAAAAAAATTATATTGACTCTTTATTTACTCAGGATACTTACAATATTACCCTTGAAAATAAAGATGCTAAAAGTTTTGTGCATGATAGTTATGCTATTTTACCAACAAGCAACAATAATCAAGATTATAGTCCCTTTAATATTGCTAATTTAAGATTGCAAGATTTATTCAGCAAATTAAACATTACGAATTATGACTTGTCAAAATCGCCATCCGCAGTTGGTATGTTTGTTAGAGGTATAACTAATAATCAAGTCAAAGTACAAATTCCATTTTTCGAAGTAGGTAGAACTCTACTTTCAAAAACAATTACAATCAATATTAATTCAACAAATTAATAGCAAAATCTAGCAGCGCTAGATTTTTTGTTTATTGTTTTAGCACTCAATGATTGACACATTATTTATAATATGTTAATATGATGAAAAATGAAATAAACGAATTTGTAATTAAATCTTCAATCGATAGAGCACAATTAGTCTGCTATGATTTTGCTCCGCAAACTAACAAACCTAAAATTATCGTCCAATTATGTCACGGGATGATGGAACACGCTTTACGCTATAGCGAATTAGCACAATTTTTAAGTAACAAAGATATAAAAGTTGTTGGCATGGATAATCGTGGACATGGTAAAACCGGAGTTAAAACAGGCGTTTTAGGCCATATCGATGATCAAGATGGAGCAAGAAAATTAATCAATGATATGCACGATTTATACCAATTTTGACACAATAAATACCCAGAAGCAAAATATGTTATTTTCGGACATAGTATGGGTTCGATAATTTTACGAAATTACCTGATTTTGTATTCAAAAAGTTTAAGTGCCGCTATTATTAGTGGCACAAGTGGTTTTGCCGGCCTTAAAGAAAAATTAGGTTTATATATTGCCCAAAAATTTGTTCAAAATGAAGGAGCAAACAGCTATAATCGCTTCATTAATAATTTAGCATCAAAAAATGTCAATAAAAGAGTTAAAAACCCACAGACAAAGTTTGATTGACTAACAAGCGATCAAAGTGAAATTGATAAATTTATGAATGATGATTTATGCGGTTTTTTATGCACTAATAGTTTTTATGTTGACCTAGCACGCTTAGCCATTAACATGGGTAATAAGAAATATAAAGCACTTTTAAATAAAGATTTAAAAATGTTTTTTATTGCTGGCGAAGATGATCCAATTGGAAAATACGGGAAAGGTGTTATTAAAAGTGCGAAATACTACAAAAGTGCCAAATTAAAACATGTGGAAGTTAAAATTTATAAAAAAATGCGCCACGAAATACACAATGAAATCAATAAGAACATTGTTTTTAAAGATCTTAAAACATATTTAGAAAGTCTAATTTAAATAGCTCGCAAAATTAAAAATTCTCTTATTTTGGGAATTTTTAATTTTTGTTATTTTTTTTCGTTATTGTCTTAAAATTATATTATGAATAATCTCGCAAATGAATTACGACCACAAAAACTCGACGATATTATCGGTCAGGTCAATAATATAAAATTACTAAAGCAAATTGTTACCAAAAAACTACATACAAGTTTTATTTTTTATGGCGAAGCAGGAACAGGCAAAACTTCTTGCGCAATTGCATTAGCTAATGAGCTAAAGCTCAATTACGCAATCTTCAATGCTAGTATTCATACTAAAAATGATTTAGTGCAATCTATTGAAAATAATGACATTGTTATTATTGATGAAATACACCGCTTAAATAAGAATTTGCAAGATATTCTTCTCTCTTATTTGGAATTTGACAAAATAATTATTTACGCAACAACAACTGAAAACCCTTATTTTAGAGTTAATCCGGCGGTTAGAAGCAGAATGCAAATTTTGCAGTTTCGTAAATTGGAAGAAGAAGAAGTTTTTAACGCAATTAAAAAAGTTACAAGCAAAGTTTATCCTGAGTTAAAAATCAGTGATAAAAATTTAAAAATATTAGTAAAACATTCGTCCGGAGATTATCGTTTTTGTTTAAATAACTTGCAAATGTTGGCAATTCTCAATAATGGCGAAGAAGTCGAAGAAGATACAATTAAAACTTTGATTCCTAATGTTAATTTTTATTCAGATATGGACGCTGACGCACACTATAATAATTTATCTGCATTTCATAAATCAATGCGTGGCTCTGATGTTGACGCTGCTTTATACTACGCAGCATTGATTTTGAAAACTGGCGATTATCAAGGCCTATTTAGGCGTATAACAGCGATAGCTTATGAAGATATCGGTTTAGCTGATCCTAACATCGCCTTGCGTGTTGAAGCTGCAATGAATGCGGTTGAAAGACTAGGTTTTCCGGAGGCTAATTTACCGATTTTTTATCTTGTTAGCTATATTGCTCTTTCACCTAAAAGTTCAACAACTTACAAAGCAATGAAAAAAGTTCAAAGTTTTATTGATCAAGGTAATATTTACGATGTGCCAAGTATTTTACGAGAACGTGCATACGCATCAGCGGCAAAATTAGGTCATGGTGTTGGCTATAAATACCCACATGATTACCCAAATTCGTGAGTAAAACAAACATATTTACCAAAGAAAATACAGAATGTTAAATTTTTTACTCCTGGCGAAAATGACGCAAAAAAAATAGTTGATTACTATAAATTAATTGAGAAATGGAAGGAAGAAAAATAATGAATATAAATTTTGATGAAATCAACACTCTTGAAGAGTTAAAAATTGCTAAAAGCAAAATTTATTCAAAGGATGGTGAAATTTTTAAATTACAACTACAATTAAAATCAGCTCCGGTCGAAGAGAAAAAAATAATTGGGCAACAAATTAATAAATTAAAAACCGAATACGAAAATCAATTTGAAAAAGCAGAAAAAAGAATTGAAGAGTTACGTATTCAAAAAATAGTTGATTCTTCACGCATTGATGTTAGTGAACCGTTATTAGCAAGTGGTTCTTTACACCCTATTACTATCATTGAAAATAGATTGCGTGATTGATTTATTCAAAATGGTTATTTTGAATCAAAGGCAGGCGAAATTGTTTCGGATTATTATAATTTTGAAAAATTAAATATTCCACCTGATCATCCTGCTCGTGCAATGCAAGATTCTTTATACTTAAACGCCACAACCCTTTTAAGAACCCATAATACTGGTATAAGTGCTGTTGAATTAGAAAAAAATGTGAATAAAACAATGAATAATTTTGCAATCGGTAAAGTATACCGTAACGATGAAGATGATGCTACTCACTCACACCAATTTACACAATTAGATTTTGTTAGCGTGGGTAATGTGAGTTTTCCAAACCTTATTTGAACTCTTAAATCTTTACTTTCGTATGTTTTTGAAGAAGAAGTTGAACTAAGATTGCGTCCAAGTTTTTTCCCATTTACTGAACCTAGTGTTGAAGTAGATATATTTTACAAAGGGAAATGAATTGAAGTTTTAGGTGCGGGAATGCTGCATCCGAATGTGATGAATTTAGCTGGCTATGATTCGAAAAAATTTAATGCCTTTGCAGCCGGTATCGGTATTGAAAGATTGGCTATGATTAAATACGAAATTAAAGACATTCGCGAATTCTATAATAATGATTTAAGAACACTAAATCAGTTCAATGGCGAATAAATTTACTGAATTTTTACACAAAGAACAACAAAAAGATTATTTTATAGAATTAAAGCAAAAACTAAAACTTGAACAGGAAAAATACACAATTTATCCAAGCGACAACGATCGTTACCGAGCATTAGAATTTTTTGAACCTGAGGATGCAAAATTAATTATTTTAGGACAAGATCCTTATCATTTACCAAACCAAGCAGATGGCCTGGCGTTTAGTACCAAACAAAACCAGTGTCCGCGCAGTTTAGCTAACATGATTAAAGAATTGTTAAAAGATTATCCGCAAGCAAAGATTGAAACATTTAGTTTAGATTCATGAGCTAAGCAAGGAGTATTACTTCTGAATACAGTTTTGAGCGTGCGTGAAAAAGAGCCTAACTCACATAAATATTTAGGTTGAGAAAAATTTGTACTTAATTTATTGCAATTTGTGTATGAATCCAATAGTAATGTTCTCATCGCCTTATGGGGCAATCAGGCCTTAAAATTTGTGCAACCGCTAGTTGATTCAGGCGTAATTAATGCAAAAAATATGATTGTATGTTCACACCCCTCTCCTCTATCGTATTCAAGGGGAAAAGTGAGTTTTAAAGACTTTAATTTTTATAAAAAAGTCAATGCAAAACTGCTAAATCCAATAGATTTCAGTATAAGAAAGGAAAAATAATGATTATTACATTAAAAGAATTAAATAAATTCCTACCTAATAAACATTTAGATTTAAGTGTAGAAAAAGATATCAATAATTTAGGATATGAAGTTGAATCGATAACTCCGTTAAGCAAAGTAAGAGGTGTTAAATTTGCTAAAGTTATTAATGTTTATCCTAACCCAAATTCGAAAAACTTAACCGTGGTGGAGCTTGAATTAGATAAAGCAAAAAAAATCACTATTCAAACAAACGCAAAAAACGCAAGAGTTGATGCCTATACTACTGCCTTTGTTGAAGGTTCAACTAATGGTGAAATAATTTTTGGTAGCAAAAAAATGGCGGGTATTGAATCGCAAGGTATGCTGTCAAATTTTAACGAATTAGGTTTTGATATTTCTAAATTACCATTTAACGAAGATGATTTAATGATGCTAGATGAACAATTGCCTTTAGATGCTGATCCGGTTGAATATTTTGGTTTAGATGATTACATTATTGACATCACAACACCGGCTAATCGTTCAGATGCCAACTCATATTATGTTTTAGCCAGAGAATTAGCAGCATACTACAATACAGAATTCAATTGATTTGACTGAGAAAACAAGAAAATTAAAGAAAAATTCAAAGCACACATCACTGCAAAGAAAAATGATCAAAATGCTTTAGCATTAATGGAATTAAAACACAAAAACAACAAAACTTCGTTATTAGATATGTTGTTTTTGGCTAAACATGGTGTTGATGCTAAAGGAATTTGAGCAATTGACGTTACGAATTTAACATTGTTATTTACAGGTGCTCCTACTCATGCATATGATAGAAACAAAATTGGCTCACGTGTTTCTACTCAAATTTATTCAGGGGAAGTAGAAGTATTAGGTAATAAAGTGGTTGAAGTTAAAAACGTTTTAGCTATTCATGACAACGAAAAAGTTATTTCGTTAGCTTCGCTTATTGGAGCACAAAATTCAGCAGTTGATGAAAACACAAATTTAGTTGCTTTTGAAATTGGTTCTTTTGATCATAAATTAATTCGTCATGGTGCTAAAGAAATTAAAATGGAAACTAGTTCAAGTATTCAAGCAGGCCGTGTTGTTAGCACCCAAATGGTGCGCTTAGGTATGCAATATTTACAATATAAAGCCCATCAGGATAAAAATCAATTTAGCAATGTTGTCGGTTTACCGGCTGCTAAAAAAGGCGTTTCTGTTTTGCAAAACCGTAAAAAATTAGCTATTTATGCTAATTGCGAAATCGGAGAGTTGAAAAAATTTGCTAATGTAGAAAAGCAATTATTAACTATTGGTTTCAAAATGGACAAAAACAGAATTACTGCACCGAATTATCGTCGTGACATATCAAATTATGAAGATATTATTGAAGAGTATTTTAGATTTTATGGCTATGATAATTTCAAACCAGTTGCCCCAAATTTAGTACCTTTTAAAGTAGCTCAACGTGATATTTCAAAATCATTATTGCAAGCAATGGGCTATAACGAAGTGAGAACTTTTACATTAGAGAGTGCGCAAAACAATTGATTAAATCCTTTTAAATATGATAGCGAAATTAAACTTGAAACATTTGTTTCTAAAGAACGTGAAGTTATTCGAAATTCAATCATTACTTCAATGTTGCAGGTCGTTGAATACAATTTCAAACGCAAAATTGAGAAAATCGATATTTTTGAAAAAGGAATGATTAATTACAATGATTATGCGGTTGGTTTAGTTTCAAATACTAAAACATATAGCCAAATTAAACAAGACATATTCAATTATCTTAAACAAAATACACTGAAATTTGTCCCTTTTGTTGATGATGAACACATTAATCATAATGTTTCAGCAAAAATTATTTTAGACAACAAAATGATTGGCTGAATTGGTAAAATTCACCCTTGTTATTCTAATTTAGATGTTTGAGTTGCCGAATTTAAAGAGTCAACAAATACTGAAAAAGTAACATTCAAACCTTACAATAGCAATCCTTTAAAGACATTAGACATCACATTCGAACTTGCTAAGGATGTTTCTATCGGCCAAAATATTGATGACATTAAAGATAACTTCAACGTTTTTGCTATTCAAAAAATTGATGAATACCATACTGAAAAAACTAAAAAAATCACACTAAGAATTAGTGCTGATGGTGAAACTATTGAACTACTTAATCAAAAATACAATTAGAGGTAAAAATGTATAAACTTATTGAACTTAATGACAAAGAGATTGAAAAAGCTATTAATAACGAAGTTAAAAGACAAAATGAACATATTGAGTTAATTGCCTCGGAAAATTATGTTTCGGATGATGTTTTAAAAGCAACAGGGAGCGTTTTAACAAATAAATATGGTGAGGGTTATCCTGGTAGACGTTACTATGGTGGTTGCGAAAATGTTGATATTGTTGAACAATTGGCTATCGATAGATTAAAGAAACTATTTGGTGTCAAATTTGCTAATGTGCAACCTTATTCAGGCTCTGTAGCTAATGCAGCAGCCTTAGCTTCAATTGCTCAGCCTGGTGCTAAAATAATGGGCCTTTCTCTTAATTCTGGTGGTCACTTAACACATGGTTATAAAATCAGTTTCAGCGGAATTTTTTATGAATCAGTTTCATATGAAGTTGGTCAAGACGGTGTTTTAGATTATGAAGCGATTAAAGAATTGGCAATTAAAGAAAAACCAGCAGTCATAATATGTGGTTATTCAGCATACCCAAGAATTGTAGATTTTAAAAAATTCAGGGAAATAGCTGACGCTGCCGGTGCTAAGTTAATGGCAGATATTGCACACATTTCAGGTTTAATTATTGCCGGCGTACACCCTTCGCCAGTTGGCTATGCTGATATTATTACTTCAACCACACATAAAACATTGCGTGGTGCACGTGGTGCAATAGTAATGACTAATGACGAAGAAATTGCTAAAAAAATAGATAGATGAGTATTTCCGGGATACCAAGGTGGTCCACTATTTCATGCAATAGCTGGTAAAGCTGTTGCTTTTGGTGAAGCGCTAAAACCCGAATTTAAAACCTATGGTGAAAATATCGTCAAAAATGCCCGTATTTTTAGTGAATGATTCATTTCGAGAGGTGTTGAAATAGTTTCCGGTAAAACTGAAAATCATTTATTTACCATCAATGTTTATAAAAGCTATGGCTTAACCGGTAAAGACGCAGAGAAATTGCTAGGTTTATTCAATATAACTGTAAATAAAAATACGATACCTAATGACTCATTAAGTCCGATGGTGTCTTCGGGCATTCGTATCGGTGTTGCAGCAATGACCTCGCGTAACTTCACTAAATGAAATGAATTAGCATCAATCATTGATTTTATTTTACGAAATCATGCTAATATAACTCAAAATGAAACATTATTCTCTGAATATAAAAATAAAGTAGTTTCCCTAACGAAAGAATTCCCAATTATTACACAATACTAACAACAATATAATAAGCAAAATCCAGGTAAAATTACCTGGATTTTTTAAATAATTTAACATTATTCAAACACTAATTCGGTAGCAAAACCGTGATTGTGGAAGACATATTCAGTGTCGCCATTAAATACGACATCAATTAATTCTGGATAGTCACTAAACGGATTTCTATTTTGTTGGTGTTGATATATTCCGTTATTTCTATCTAAATCAAATTGGGTAATTGGGTCAAGTTTAGATCATCTTAACATAGTATCCAAAAATGGTTTTCTAATCGAGTTTCCATTTCTAGAATCGAAAAATCTATTGCTTGATTCGTTGTTTGTGATGTTTTTATCTTGATATGTGATCGCAAAGTATAAGAATGCTCGAGCAACATCACCTTTAAACTCGTTAATTACTTCAGTAACAGGTTGGCCATCTTCAACACTAGTCCCGACTTTTGTTCCGTTTTCAGAGGTAAATGTAGCACGACTAACTTCACCATAAGGATAATTTCCGTGTGCTTGGTTTACTGTCGCATCTGTTGGTCAAACATGGTGTGCATCATTACGCATTGGCGAAGCCTTACTAAATCATGATTGCGCAACTAAGTGCTCTCTATTTCAACCTTTACCTTCATAACCAGATCCGCCTGTGTTGTTGAAACCATAAATGTGTGGATCATTTCCTTGCGGATCTTCTTCGTAAATATCCATTAGTGAATTATCTTTTTCATAGTATTTATCGACAAATGAATTACGATATGTCGCATACAAATCATTATAGTTTCCGGTCGTATCTCGGTGCATTTTTTGTAAATTAATTAAGGCATTTATCAATTCTTGGCCACTTTTTCCTTCTAAACTTTGGTAAAAATTACTTTCGACATATTTAATGCTTTTGGCAGTTTTTATTGACGGAGCTACTAGATTTTCATAAACTCCATCTTTCGTTTTTCTTACTGCTACGCTTTTTTCCTCACCGGTGGTTGTTGTGTTTGCATCTGTATTGTCGTTATTATTTGCACTTGAATTGACTGAGTGATTTGTTTGTTTTGTTTCGTTGTCTTTGATACCTAATGTTGAATTATCTCTAACAAATTTAGTCTGGTAAACTTGGGTAGAAATTAATGGATTTTGTCCTTTAATATATTTTGATGATTTGTAACTTAAAATTATTTCATCATCGGTTATTTGGTATTTAATTTCATCATTATTTTTATCGCCTTGATTAATATCGGGTGAAGCGATGTTGAAAAATTTAGGTGGAGTATTTTTAAATTCAAATACTGTTTTTGCGCTTGATCATTCATTTCTTGATGGTCTATTTTCACTCACAACTAAAGCATTTTTTGAAAATGAGTAAAATAGTTTCTTACCATTAATTAAATTAATGATATTTTCATTAACTTCCGCAGAAATTTTTAATGCGTTATTTAGATTTAAAGTTCAACTTGCAAAAGATGGGTCTTGAGAAGTTAACTCTTTTTCGTTATTAACAGTATTATTTTGTGCATTAGAATCAGAATTAGTTTTCGAAGCGGGCTTTGCAGGGTTAGATTTTTGATTATCTTGTTGTTTTTTTCCTTGACAAGCTGCAGCGCTTATCCCGCTTAATAGTGTAGTTGCGATTAAAGATGGGTATAATAATAGTTTTTTTTGTAATTTTTTCATTTCTTCCTTATTTTAAATATTTTTGAAAATATGTTTTCATTCGATTTTGCATCAATTTAATTATACTAGAAATCGACGCAATGCAGTGTTTGGGTGTTATCGCTGGTTTTGGATATGAAACAAAAAACAAAAGTTCCAATTTTTTGAATTTAACAAATGAGAACTTTTGTTTTATATTTCATAGAGAACAAATACCTAATTATTTCGCTTTTTAACTCGCTTTAATTTTTACTTATTTACTTAGTTTAAAAAAATTATTGATTATGCAAATTATTATCCAATTCATCGATCAGATCGAACATATCTTTGAAAATATTGTCTATAGCAAACCCTTTTTTATCAAATTCGCCATCATTAATTTTCTTATTAAATAATTCATTTGTGCTGGCACCTTCAAAAGTTATGGTCAATTGTCCGTTTTTATTATTTTGTGAATCTTCTTTTTTAACTTTGCAAACTAATAATGTTAATGGTACTAAGTCAAAACTATTGTCAGAATGATCGTTAATATAAGCACGATATGCTTCTACAATTTTTTTAGTCTTATCTTTGTCGTAGTCATTAGTGGCATCTTTTACTTCAATAATAAGTTGATGATTGCCGTATTTAATTACAATGTCAGGGAAAGAGTTTTTAATATCATAATCTTTACTATAGTATTCATAATTTACACCATTTAAAGCCGGGTTTTTGCTTCAAATTTTTACTTTGTCGTAAAATGCTTGAACATTATTTTTGTATTTTTCTTTAAATACATTTTTTAGTGCACTTAAAATAATTTCTTCATTATGACTGTCTAAATAATGTTTATATTTTTCTTTTTCATCAATGAAAAACGTGTTTTGATAGGCGTAATTTAATTTCGCTTCATCAAATTCATTGTCAAAGGCAAAATGTAAGTCATTATTTATTCATTGATATTCATTGCTTGGTAAAGAGTTTTGTTTAGACAATATAAATTCTTTTTCGTGCTGACTTCTTTTGTGTTTATTTATTTGTTCTTTATGAATTTGTTTAATTTGACTAATGTAAAGATAACTAATTACAAATCAAATTAGATTAGCTGAAATATATTCAGGTTTATTAGGATCATCGATAAATGTTGATTTTATTCATTTATTAATGTTGTATTTTGTTGTATCAATAAAATATGTTTTGTTTGTATATAAAAAATTTTCAATGTATAGCTCTAGCTCAATTGAATTAGTGATTTTATCTTGGTCATTAATTTTTCTAAAATCTTCATTTTTGTCATTTTTTAATAATTCCGCTTTGGGTGCTAAATAACCATATTCATTAAAATGTTGTTGTAGTTCCTTGCATTCAGCAAGAATATCTTTTTTAGATAAAACACTAATTAGTGCGTCATTATAGGCTTGGGTGTTTGATACCTTTTTTAA